>CATIYX010000112.1 GCA_949739095.1 uncultured Clostridia bacterium
AGGCTGGAAAACCGTGAGTATTGCTAAAACAGAGGATATAGTAAAAGGATATTTATCCTACTCTCCACAGGCGTTCGTGGCATTAGCAAAGAAACAAATCGGTCATTTATACGATTGGGGTGGACGTTACGGTGGATTGGACTGTTCAGCATTGGTGATGATGCTCTACCGCTGTTTTGGCATTTTTGTGCCGCGCAACAGTGGGCAGCAAGCAGCAATCAAAAATGGTGTTTTGTTTGAGAAAAATATGACAGTGGGAGAACGAGTCGCTGTGCTGAACAAGGCGCGTCCAGGAGATCTGTTGTTTATGCCGGGTCATGTGGCAATTTGGCTCGGGAAAAAAGGAAATATGCTGTATATCCTACATGCCAGTTATACGGCAGGGGAGATTTGTGCAGTGTCAATGAATGTTAATCACAAAAATGCACAAGAATTTTTATTCAAATTGGAGAAAATTGAACGAATTCCATAAAAACACTTGAGATATTCGCCTTGCTATAGTATAATATTAGGGAATCACAAACAAAAACTCATCTTTTCATTTAAATCGGCGGACATTGCATGGAGGCCGGTTGTTGATTTGAGGACCGGTTCATTTGCCGGTCCATTTTTTTCGCGAAATTTGGCGGAGAAAGAATACTTGCGAAATGGCGTAAGATATGCTATAATCAGTAAAAGACATTTGTTAGATACGGAAAGGAAAAAGCACATGGCAGAAGGAATGAAGCTGGTTGCAAAAAACCGGCAGGCAACCCATGAATATTTTATAGAGGACCGGCTGGAAGCGGGTTTGGAGCTATTTGGTACGGAAGTGAAGTCTATTCGGCTGGGAAAAGTGAATTTGAAAGATAGTTGGATTGCGTTTCAAAAAGGCGAAGCATTTATCCGCGGTATGCATATCAGCCCTTATGAAAAAGGGAACATTTTTAACCGTGATCCATTGCGGGAGCGCAAATTGTTGTTGCATAAAAAAGAAATTCTGAAGTTATTCCAGCAGACGCAACGGGACGGATATTCTGTGATTCCACTGTCCATTTATTTGAAGGGAAGCAGAGTGAAACTGGAAATTGCATTGGCAAAGGGAAAGAAGCTGCATGACAAACGGGACAGCGAAGCGGCAAGAACTGCGAAACGCGATATTGACCGCGCACTAAAAGAACGCAATCGGTAAGACTAGTACAAATAAAAATAATGATAACTGAATATGAAAAGACCGGCACAAAATGTGTCGGTCTTTTTTACATAGACGAGATGGAAGCGAATTTATGGGGTTAGGAAGGGGTGTCCCCTTCCATAAAATATGCAAAAAGGCGGGACATGCGCCTGCCTTTTTGCACCTTACGGGACGGAAAACTTGTATGCAATACAAGTTTTATGCGAACTTGCGTCCCGAATAGGGGGAGTTCACGAGGGGGACATGAGACTGCTATGCAGTCTGAAGTCCCCTTCGTGTGTGAGTGCATTGACCGGCACAAAATGTGTCGGTCTTTTTTTGAAGGGAAATTCCACCTTTTTGAATATTTTCTTTTATAGGAGAATACATATGATAAAGACAAGTAACAGAGGAAAGGGTGGATGGAGCATGATTTTTGTGGTGAAGAAAAATGTAATTCTGGCGGCGGCGTTTATCCTGTTGGCAGCTATTGTGCTCAATGTAACGTTTTTTAGTGATCATACGGCGGTGAACAGCGTGCCAATTACCAATAGAACGATTGTATTGGACCCTGGACATGGTGGTGAAGATGGCGGCGCGGTAGGCAGCAACGGGACGGTAGAGAAGGAGATTAATTTACAGGTGGCACTGAAGGTGCAGGCATTGCTGGAACAAAATGGATGCAGTGTATTTATGACGAGAAGCGAGGATGTATCCATTCATGACAAAGGAGAAGAGAAGAATCGTAACCGCAAGATATCGGATTTGGATAACCGGAAAAAAATGCCGGGAGATTATAAAGCGGACGCCTTTGTTAGCATTCACATGAATTTGTATCCGCAGCAGCAATATCATGGGGCACAGGTGTTCTATGCAGAAACACCGGAAAGTTCCATGCAGCTAGCGCAGTTTATTCAGGACGAAATGCGGGAAGATGTGGATAGCGCCAATAACAGGGAAATTAAAGAGGCAAAGGGAAACATCTATGTGCTGGACAAAAGTAAGGTGCCGTCAGTTGTGGTGGAATGTGGATTTCTTTCCAATCCAGAGGAGGAGCAGAAACTGCAAACAGAAGAATATCAACAGAAGTTGGCGTTTGCGATTTATAGCGGGATTATTAAATTTTTCGCGGCTTAACGTGAGATGGGTGGAGGATGTTTGATGCAAAGCAGACAATTTATCATATTAAAAACAGACACGGGCGCAAACGGTGTTGTCAAGATGGAGGAATATCAGCAGCGGCTGCGTATTAGCGTCAACGTGAAAAATTATACGCCGCTGCGCCATGACGAAGTATTTAAAGCATATTTGTTGACGGATAAAGAAAAAAATTTATTTGAACTTTTAGGAGCGCTGAAAGGCGGGCAGGGTGTGTTTGACGTGAAAGAAACACCGGTTTTTGGTGTTCATATTTATCGGAAAAATATTGAATCCGGTGAGACGCGGTTGGAATTTTGGGGCAGCGGGCAGGAGGATGAATTGGAAGTGAGAGAAAAAGGAAAAGAATATGCACAGATTATGGCGACAGCGCCGGAAAAAGAAAAAGTGGAGCGGTCATTTGCATTGCTATCATCACTGGACCAATATTTTGTAGGAGAATGGAAAAAAATCAATGGTTATTATTCTATTTACCACTATGAAATTGTGCAGCATGTGCTGGCAATGCCACTGGTGCGGGAGAAAATTATGCAGTATGGATATTATTTGACCTGTGAGCGGAAAAAAGGAGATGAAACGCTGATTGCATTGGCATTTCCAGCAAAATTAGACGATGAGGTACCATTTGAGGACCAGTCAGATTTTGCTGCTTGTGTACAAAGTGCGCCCTCATCGCAAAATTGTTATTTCGCCATTACGGTGGGGATTGACCCGCATGGTGAGTTTTTTGGAAAATAAATCATCGAAAGCCCATGTGCAATTGCATGTGGGCTTTTTTGTATAAGAAAAGAAAAAATAGAAATACTAAAAAAGAAAAACTGAAAGGAGCGGGAGACATGAAAGGTAATATCACAACAAAAGAATTGACCTGCCTGGAAGATCAGCTGGACAGCGAACTGACGCTGGTAAAGAAATATCAGGCATATGCGGAACTTTGCACAGACGCGACATTGAAAGGAAAAATGTCGGCAATGGCAGACGTCCATCAAAAACATTTTGACACATTGATGGGATATTTAGGTTAGGAGGGAAACGAAGATGAGCGTACAGTATTCTATGGCGGACAAAGAATTGTTGACAGACAGCCTGAACAGCCAGAAATTTATTACAGACAAATATAACACTTTTGCCAGTGAATGTTCCAGTCCACAGCTGCGAACAGCATTCATGGATATTTTGCAGGAAGAACATCAATTGCAAGCAGAATTATTTGATGAAATGAACAGCAAAGGCTGGTATCAGGTGCAGATGGCGGATAGCAATCAAATTAGCCAGACCAAAACAAAATTCCAGCAGGAAAGCGCGCAAGGATAACAAAACAGCCAATCTTTTTCTTTGGAAAGAGATTGGCTGTTTTGTTAATAGTTTTGTAAAAAATCGCATATTTATAAATATATTAACAATACTTACGAGAAAAAGGATTTTGGATATTTTGCATATTGACTGATTAAAATATTTTATGGTATGATACATAAAAGAGAATTTGACGGTCTTGCCGCCGAATTTTTTTTCATGACGCCGCCTTGCGGCGTAATTACAATTGAATCGTCACACAATGTGTCAATGATACTGTATGGGTATCATTGGTGAAAAGGGAATCGGGTGAAAATCCCGAACGATAACTGTCGCTGTGTGCGCCGAATGTTTTTAGGTTCGTCGGTGAAAGCCGGTCATTGGGAAACTGAGAAGGCAGAACCTGAAAATGCAGAGCTTTTCGCTTGATATGGCGTGAGTCAGAAGACCTGCATTGCCGTTGTTCCGTACTTGTGTTTGTCACATAGGAATAACCGTTTTATTTGTGCTTGTAAAAAAGAGGGACTGATATTTTTGCGCAGATAAATTGTGATTTTCTCACAGGAATACACAGCTGTGGTAATTTTTTAAATTGCCGCAGCTTTTTTTATTGTGCGGCTTTTGAAAAGGAGGAGGATTTAACAGTTAAAAAACTAAAAAATGCAGCGAGGAACAATAAAATGGAGAAAGGAACTGTAAGCTGATGAAAACAAAATTTGGAAAAGGGATATCCATACTTTTAGCATTTGCCATTGTGCTGACAACAATGGTATTGCCTGTTTTGGCGGATGACAATGGTGAAAGCGGTGCCATGTACGAGGTACATAACGCTGAGGAATTGGCAAATCTGGGTGGTTTGGATATTGTAGGGGACATTGAGCTGTTGGCGGATATTGATATGGCAAATATGGAAATGCAGCCGATAGCATCGCTTCAGGGAAATTTTAATGGTAACGGCTATACGATATCAAATTTGCTGATTACGGCGGAATGCAAAGAAGTGCTTGCATGGGATGAACCCTATCAGGGAGCTGGCTTAATTGCTGCGTTTTCCGGAAAAGCATCGGATATTGTCTTAGAGAATCCGCAGATTACATTGGCCAAAGGTCAAAATTGCGGTGTTGCGGTTTTAGCAGGGACCATTCAGAATGCTGCTGCCGAAATCGTAAATTGCGCTGTTATTGGCGGCGAAGTTAATGTAATCTCTGCAAAAACGACCCATGCCGGAGCGCTGGTCGGGAATGTGCTTTCCAGTGAACTTACAATAAAAAATTGTTTTAGTACGGCAGAAGTGAAATACGGAGGAAGTGCATCGCCGAGTGCAAATTACGTAGGCGGTTTTATCGGTTATCTGAGCGATACAAAACTTGAGGTTGTAAATTGTGCAGTGTTAGGGGATGTAACGGCTTATAAAACATCAACGGGGTATGCGGGCGGTTTTATTGGCATCATTAACGGCTCTAATACAGGGAAAGAAATTAAATTTGACAGCTGTTATTTTAGCGGAGCGGTAACAGGTGCAAATAAATATGGCTTTGCATATAGCGGCAGATACGCATATCCTGAAATTAGTGTTGAAAACAGTTATTATGATAGTGATAAAAATACAGGCTCTACTTGGTCGCCTTTTGAATGCTTTTATTCTTCCGCAAAAGTTATTGGAACAGTAGTGGGCATAGCAACGGCTGACTTTGCAAACCTTGCTATAGGAGAAGCATTTGAGGTGCAGGATAGATATCCGTATCCTGCATGGTATGTGAACAGCGGCGGTACGCATAAACTGACGATAACGGTGTTGCCGGAAAATGCAGTTGTTATGCTTGTCAGTGAAAACGGTACGGAAATGGTTCTTGAAGCGGCGGGGAATGTATATGTTTGTGATGTTGAAAGCGGACAATATCAGTTAACTGTCGCGCCGCCAGCGGACAGTACAGAATATGAGACGAAGGCTCTTACTGTAACAGTAGGAAAGGTCGACAAAAGTGTAACGGTTGAACTGGGCGCAAAAACGTATGAAATTTTGTTTAACATTAGTCCCGAGACGGCAAGTCTTATGCTATATCAGGGACAGGATTCCACGGGAGAAGTGATTGACGGGAGCGAGCATAACAAATATATACTTCCAGCGGGAGATTATTATTATGAAATTACAGACTTCGGTTACGTTGCACAGACCGGTATTCTGAATGTGACAGATGATGAGATGGTCACTGTTTCGCTGGCAGAGAGTGCAAGGCATGATTTGAAATTCCATGTTTATCCAGGGACTGCTAATGCTGAAATTTATGTAAGTCAGGCAGATGGCGATAAGCGAGAAATGAAAGCGGTGGATGGCATATATAATTTGCCGGAAGGCACCTATGATTATAAAATTACGGCAGAGGGTTATAAAACCAAAAATGGAGTTGTTGTCATTCCTGATACGGATGAAATTACAGTAACATTGGCTGCCGGAAACAGCTGGGATGGTAGCATATCTTCTGTTCTCCGAGGAGAGGGAACACAGGAAAATCCATATCTGATTCAAAATGGAAGTGATTTAGCATATGTTGCAAAAGAAATAAACGACACGATTGGAAGCGTTTATGCGACCGCTTATTATGCCATGGAAAATGACATTGATTTAGGATGCCAGGTATGGTCCCCTGTGGGTAAGACTTCTGTAAATGCGTTCAAAGGGCATTTTGATGGCAAGGGTCATAAGGTGAGTGGTCTGAATGTTGAGAATACTGAAAACAGTGTTTATGTGTACTATGGGTTGTTTGGCTGCCTCTATGATGCTGAAGTTGAAAATTTAACGGTAAGCGGAGAAGTCTATTGTAACGAGGGTGTTGGATTAGTCGGTGGATTGGCAGGATGTGCGGCAGGAAATACGGTGATAGAAAACTGTGCAAGTGCAGTGTCCGTTTCAGCACAGGCAGGCGCGTCAGTGGGCGGACTTGTAGGTTTGTGCCGCAAGAGTGATGATATAGGTTATCAGTGGGTTGATAATACAGTTCAGTTTGTAAACTGCATGAATAAAGGTTCCGTGTTTATGTTTGGCGAGGATAAGAATCAGTTCTCACAAGGAACCGCGGGCGGAATTGTGGGTTACAGCAAAAATTGTGTTCAGTTTGAGAACTGTAGTAACCATGGAAATATAACAGGTGCCAATATAGCAGCGGGGATTTGCGGAAATATGGGGTCTGCACAGGGCGATAACTGTCATCCATATCTTAATACCTGTTACAATACTGGTAGGATACAGGGGAATCTCGGCGCATATCCCATCTATGGCAAGAACAGTATGAGTCAGTCATATGTAACAAATTGTTACGCACTTGTGTCTGAGGTAGAGGATAACAAGTATGTTTATACAAAGAGCGCGGAAGAAATGAAATCTGATACATTTACTGCCCGTTTGAACAACGGCAGCGAGGGATGGCTCAGAGATGACTTGGCAAATTCCGGTTATCCTTATCAGCGCGATATTAATATTCCGGAAAATAGCGGAAAACTAAATGAGGAAGCGTTAAAATATACTAATATACTTTATATACCGGCGAGTGCTGACGTAGGCGATATATTCGCGTTTCTCAAGGATGGAGAAATGACCGATAGCGAAATACAAGTGAGCTGTGTGCAAGCGGGTGAAGAAAGCTATCTTACAAGGCTTGGCAATGGTACAGTGAAGCTGAAAAAGAAAAATAATACTGATGCCGTAGTGCAGGAAACAGTGACCCTTCTTTTTACAAGTGACGAAGGACAGCTCAGACGAAATATCACTGTTATACTTAGTCCTGACAGTTCGGCAAGACAAAATCTGATGGATAAGCTTGCAAGTTTTTATGCTGCAAAGACGCTTCCTGATGAGTGGGTTGTGTTTGATATGGCAGCATATGGAGCAATGAAAGCGGCAGAAGGAGCAGAAACACTTCAGATTTCCGACAGTGCAAAGCAAAATTATATAAATCTTGCTATTGACGAACTGAATCAAACTTATACATTGCCCACTGACAGAGCGAAGGCAGAAATTATCATGGGTGCCATAGGGGTTGACACCACGAAACTATATCCTGTAAATGCCAACACATCTATAAATAATGCAGAGCTTTTAAGAAAAGAAAGCTTTGGAACAGATTATACAACCGCGGTATGGGCGTTGCTTGCAGATATGCAAGGCAGTGTTAAATTTGATAAAAACCAAGTGAAAAATTTGGTGGATATTCTGTTAAGAAATCAGAAGGATAATGGACTTTTCAGCTATACTTATGGCTTGAACACATATCTTGACGTTGACTCCACTGGCTGGGCAGTGGCTGCGCTTTCAAGATTTGTTCTGAACAATGACGACAGCTACGGTGTAAAAGATAAAGCGCAGAACTTTATCGACAAGGCTATAGTAGGTTTGTCTGATGCGCTAGGAGAAAATGGTTCTTATGGAAACATAAATTCCGATTCGATGGTTATTACAGGACTTCTGGCGCTGGGGATTGACCCTTCTGCAGACAGTAGATTTATGAAAAATGGCTGTTCGCTTGCAGATGCGCCAATGCTTTATGTAAATAGTGCAAAGAACGGTTTTGTCAGTGCATATGTTTCAGGTGAACAAGGTGAAAAATTCTCAGCACAAGCAACAGAGCAGGGGTTCCGAGGGCTGATTGCGCTTGAGGCATTCGAGAAAAATAGTAAAAAGCCTTATAATATTTATGCATTTAATATCGGAACAGCAAATGAAATGCAACCAGGAATGACACCTGCCTCTAAGACGGTTGTTCGTGCAACAGGTAAAGGGAGCGTTGAATTACCAGACGACCCACCCGCATCTGCTGAAAATATAACTGTAGATATCAATATAACGGCATTAAATGATAATTGGATCAGTGGTAGTTTTGAGGTAAAAGAAGGTGCAACAATATATCATTTGCTTAAAAAAGTGGCGCAAGAAAAAGAGATTGAGATAACGGGTCTTGAAAAGGGCTATATTAAGGCAATGACTTACAATGGAAAAACCTTTTCTGAATTTGATAATGGAGTATCAAGTGGATGGTTATTCTATGTCAACGATGAACTTCCTGCTGTGGGAATAACAGATTATAGAATAAAAGACGGCGATATGGTTGAGATTAAATACACTGCCGATTATACCAAAGAAACCGGTGGAAAAGGACTATCAGGCGGCGGAAGGGGTGTAGTTGCTTCGGCTGGAGAGAAAAACAATGAGAACCAAAATGGTGAAAACATAGAGCAAGAAACCATATGGGAAAATCCGTTTGTTGATATTATGGAAGATGAGTGGTACTATACGGCGGTACGATTTGTGTGTAGTAAAAAGATGATGAAAGGAACAGAAGCTAATCTTTTTAATCCTGATAGTGTGCTAAGCCGTGCAATGTTTGTAACAATCTTATATAGAATGGAAAATGAACCACCAACAGGGACGGTGAAGTTTACGGATGTTCAGCCAAACGAGTGGTATACGAATGCGGTTGCATGGGCAAGTGAAAATGATATCGTCAATGGGGTGTCGGAGATAGAATTTGCACCTGATGAGGACATCACTCGTGAACAAATGGCAGTAATGATGTACCGTTATGCACAATTTAAAGGGGATGATGTATCTGCCGGAGAAAACATAAATATATCGGCATATAGTGATTATGAAGATATTTCTGATTACGCACTGTCTGCTATTCAGTGGACAGTTTACAGCGAAATCATATCAGGAAAGACTGCTGAAATAATTGCGCCCCTCGATATAGCAACTCGCGCAGAAGCAGCAGTAATCATCATGAGAATGATAGAAAAATGAAATAAAAATAAGATTTTTTGCTAAATTATCCTTGATAATAGGCCAAACGCCCTGTTTGATTTTTCAAACGGGGCGTTTACTATGTAGAGCGCGGAATGCTTTAGATTTCCCACAAATTTTCGCGTCGAAGGCGCATAACAACCAAAAAGCGGCTTGCGCTTTTTGGTGAAGAGGAGGATCAGCAGCTCGGACGACTGATTTTTTTCTGTAAGAAAAAATCGGAGCAAGTATAGCTTGCTCCGATGTGGTGTGCCCAAAGGGATTCGAACCCCCGACACATAGTTTAGGAAACTATTGCTCTATCCTACTGAGCTATGGACACATATCAATATATCTATTTTAA
>CATIYX010000113.1 GCA_949739095.1 uncultured Clostridia bacterium
AAGAGGACTCTTAATCAGGGTGTCTAGGGTTCGACCCCCTAATGGCGCACCAAACCAAAAACCGCTTGAAACGTATGTTTCAGGTGGTTTTGTTTTTTTCAAAAAAGAAAATTTGTATATTACCATAACCATCTTTCCCAAGAGTGTATATACATCTTGGGGGACATGTCTTTTAGAGAGAGGGTAATATATCTGTTCAGCATTTATATGAAACATCTGTTTTGAAATTCCTTTTGTGCTATGCTCTTTGTGGCAAAAGTCTTTTGCTCTGCATAAACTATAATATGAAATAATAGCCAGAAAGGACTGAATATTATGTTCGCCCAATATCCGTTTCAGCTTGCCCCTTTACCCTATGACTATATTGCTTTGGTTCCACACTGTGATCCAGACACACTATATGTGCATTATAACAAAATTTACGCACAGGATTTGCAAACGCTGAACTATTTACTAACACAGTATCCAGCCTATCAGTCCTGGTCTTTAATGCAGCTCATAACAGGAAAGATTAATTTGCCTACTACTGTAGTAAATAACATCAAATATTATGCCGGCAGTGTCTATGCACACGAACTATTTTTTTGCAATCTCTGTAATTCAGCAACCTCCCCAACCGGCAGACTTGCAACACAAATTGATAATAGTTATGGTTCCCTTTCCAATTTGCAAGATATTGTCAAACAGGCTGCCCTTAATGTACTGGGCGCTGGCTGGGTTTGGTTGATTGCAGAGCAAGATGGCAGTTTACATATTATTATTACCCAAAATTATGAAATTCCGCGAATCAGTAATTCTGTGTGTATTTTTGCATTAGATGTCTGGGAACATGCCTATTTTCTTCCCTATCCCGCAGATATCAGCGGATATATTGACAATTGGTTTTCTGTGCTGGATTGGAACAAAGCAGAAAAAAATTATCTAAAAGCATTGCAGTCTCCGTCTGCCTGATATAAAATGCAGATAGTAACTAGATTAATGTTAAATGATACTGCCGCTTCTTTAATGATATTATTGATTACCTCTATCTTGTAAAGAAGCAGCTCTCTGTCAAATTCGTTCATTTCCCATAAAATTTGTCTCAAACATAGTAGGAACGAACACCGTATGCTGTACAATGTCCGTTCCTACTACGTTTATGCATATAGCCTCAATTATCTTGTTTCAGGTTCATGGTCCATCAGAGAGAAGTTCCCATATTTTGATGTCCTCACTACTTTCTTTGCTCACATCCAATATCCCAGCTTCCGCCCAACATCATATACAATTTGCTCTACCCAGCGGTAAACGGTACGTTCACTTGCACCAAGCTGTAAACCGGCGCCGGCTGCATTATGTGTTTTCCTCCAGTAAATCAATTCTACCATCTTTGCCTGTAATGGGTCTATGCGTTGCAATACTTTCTCAATTGCACCAACTGTTTGCTCCATTCGCTGCAAATATAGACTGCTCACATAAACCTTATGAGATGCGCCATTTTGATATTCCTTTAGCTTCTGTTTTGTTTCGGGATAGTTTTGAATTTCCCATAATACATACCCTTTTACTTTTTTGTCCATTGTTTGTACTGCCATAATTTTTCCTCCTGTTCTTTTTTCTTATACAGAAAACTTCCTCCTAGTTTTGTCTTTTTAGGACAATTTTTAAACATACCTATTTATCTTTGAACATACCGTTAACCGTTTTCTAACATATGAAACCGTTTTCAATGCCCAGCCCTTATCCTAACGGTATTACCAAACTGTTTTCATATGTCCTTAACCATACTGCTTCAATATTTCATTTTTGTACCCACAAGACAATTGTAGCACATATTTTTTGTATTGTCAATACAATTTTAAAAACTTTTTTATAAATTTGTATTGAAAAGACATTTTCTTTTGTTTTCCTCTTGCTTTTTTGCCTTTTTTCAGTTATAATATTGTCATATTAAGATAATTCCCGTTTAGAGGAAGTGAAAAAATTGAACGAACAAAATAACAACCGTCTGGGGCAAAATCTACGGATTCTTCGTAAAGAACGGCAGTGGACGCAAAGTACCGCTGCACAGAAACTGGGAATTTCATTTTCCACATTTGCGAAATATGAACGCGGAGATATCAAACCTGATACAGACAAGCTTGCACAAATTGCTGATTTATTTGATGTATCTGCTGATTTTCTGCTTGGCAAAAGCGCCGTACGCAATGCAAGCACCTTGTCGAGCATGGATCAAGTCTATTTCCGTTTGGCAAAAGGCGCAGAAGAACTGGGTCTGACAGAAGAAGATGTTGACGCCATTTTAAATCTCTATCATTCCCACCGGCAGCAAAATCAATGACATCATGAATCATCGGAGGCAGTGCAATTATGCCAATGCATAACGCGAAAACCAATTTATATGAACATGTTTCCCATTTGCGCGACCAGCTCCATGTCACGCTGGCTTCCTATCCGCTCAGCCTTACTAGTCTACAGTTCCGGCATCCGGTTCAAATTGAGCGCCGCTCCTTTCAAACGCCCGGATTCTGTGCGCTAGCATTCGCCGGCGAAAAGTCCGATACTATTGTGTTGAATGCAAACCGGAATTCATTGGAACAAAACTTTGACTGCGGGCATGAGTTGATTCATCTTACAAAACACCGAAATTTAAAACAGGGGTGTTTTAATTGTTTTGATAAAACGCAACCAACCCAAAACCCTTTTATTGAATGGGAAGCAAACGAAGGTGCCGCGGAGCTTTTAGTGCCCTATCAGTTATTTCTGCCTGCACTGCGTGAAACGAGCAACATCTATTGCCGCAATCCGCAAAAAATCAAATCGGCACTTGCAGACCGGTTCCGCGTCACGCCGACAGTAATTGAATACCGTATCCGTAGTCTGGTCTACGAATTCTATCAATACGATATATTAGGCACAGCTATTTCCCAGATTGCGTTGCTTTCTCAAAACGAAATAAAGCAGCGCCATCTATCCCATCTAAACGCTTTTTCCTATTATTGCCCCGACTGTTTATTCCCTACCGATTCAGCCGCTGTCTGCTGTCCGCACTGCGGCACGAATTTCCAACATAACACACTGCTTTATGGATTAGGGTATAGGCATGAAAATATAAATTAGAAAAATTTAGAAACTGTTTTTTCGCAATACTGCCTGTGCAATGAAAGCACAGGCGTTTTTTTATATATGAAAAAATGCGTCGCAGAGACCATTTCATTTTTGCGGTTCCCTCACCTGTTCCATGTGCCGATATTAATCACAGGAACGGCGCGGCGGCGGGCATAGGAAACGGTTTGATATGCGCCGCTTTGCGGACGGCAGATGTAGGCGAGCAGGAAATCCGCTTGGTCTATCATCCAGCGGTTCCGGCGGCGAATTGCGTCTTTATAATGCACGCCGGGAAGCGGATAGACAATGTTGTCATATATGGCGCGAAAATAGCTTTCGTTTTGCCGAAAATCCTGCGTAATATAGGGAATGACCCACTCCAGACAGATATGCGGAAATTCCCGCCGTAGCGCACGCACCTTGCTTTCACACAGCGCGTCAAAACCGCCCATACCGCCCGACAAAAAGCATGTCACGCCCTCCCGCTGCACCAGCCGCCGCAATTCCAGATAGACCGCACCACCCAAGTCTCCGCTGCCAAATACATCCCGATGTCCAGCAAACGTACATATCTTTTCCGTCACCTTCACCTCTCCACCTCCTGAAACAATTCCTGCAAGGTTCTTTTTTGTCCTGTCTCTTCTTCTACATAGGTAAACAATTCATTCGGTGCACAATTCAAAATGACACATAACGCTTCTAAATTTTTAAACTGAATGGACTGCGTTTGATTATTTACCATCTTATTAAACGCCTGATAGCTCATTCCCATTTGCTTATATAACCAATATTTTGTCCGCCCTTGCTTTTGCAATAATTCTAAAATATTCAACCGAATCATGTGTCATCCCTCCATCGGCTAGCAGTATATCACAGTCCGCTTTGAAAGGTATAGACTTTTACATCAGTCATGTTTTCATACATAACGTATTCGTCTAGTCAAAATGCCGAAAATAGTCAAATATTCTCATCTTGTGACAATCTTATTACAAAGCTCTTACTCTTTTATGTCGATTTATATACAAGCCTTGTGTTCTGTCGGATTTTGTTTTATAATGGAACCACGACTGACAAAAGGAGGGATGCCCATGCGACATTTTGGCTATTTTAGCTTGGTTCTTTGCTTGCTGCTGTTCCCCACAACTGCTCTGGCAACGGACTTACCTGTGGATTTACAGGATGCTGTGGTGTTTGAAATTGGTTCCAGTACGGCGGTGTTTGGCGGCGAACGGCAAATCATGGACGCACCGGTGCTGATTCGCAGCGACCGCAGCACTATCCCCATTAAATTCATAGGCGAATGGTTTGGCGGCAGCGTTCGG
>CATIYX010000114.1 GCA_949739095.1 uncultured Clostridia bacterium
AGGCTCCTTTTTTGTATACTAAATATAGTAGGAAAGCGAAAAGAAGGACAAAGGAGAATCCGATTTGGACCTATCGGTACAAGAAGCGAGTGCGCCGAAAAACCGGAGCATTGCGAAAGAATTTGGAGAGGTGAAAAATCATGGTACATTTTGGTACAGGTGGATGGAGAGCAATTATTGGCGACGAGTTTACAAGAGCAAATATTCAGCTTTTGGCACAGTCATTGTCAGAATTGATGAAACAGGAGGGCGCAGGGGAAATCATCATTGGATTTGACCGCCGTTTTCTGTCTGATGTCGGCGCCAGGTGGGCAGCGGAAGTGTTTGCTGCCAATGGAATTCAGGTTTCCCTAATCAAAGAGGACGCGCCTACACCGCTGATTATGTATGCAATTAAACAGAGCGGCGTAAAATATGGTATGGCAGTAACTGCCAGCCACAATCCTGCGGAATATAACGGTATCAAAGTGTTTACCGAAGGCGGTCGTGACGCGACAGAGACTGTGACAGACCAGATTGAAGCCATTGGTGCCAAAAATCCGGAAATCTGTTTAATTAATTTTGAAGAAGCTTTGCAGCAAGGAAAAGTGAGATATATTGAGCCGTTCAATGATTATATTGACAGTATTTTGAATATGCTGGATATCAAAACTATCCGCAACAAAAGTTTGAAAGTGTTGCTGGATCCTATGTTCGGTGTGTCTAAAACATCTTTACAAACCATTTTGTTAACGGTTCGCTGCGAAGTGGATATTATCAATGACCGCCATGATACGCTTTTTGGTGGACGGTTGCCGTCTCCTTCGGCAGCAACTTTGACTAGACTCAAAGATTTGGTCGTGGAAAAAGGCTATGATATCGGTATTGCAACAGACGGTGATGCGGACCGTATCGGTATCATTGACAACAAAGGACGGTTTATCCATCCGAACGAGATTCTGGTGCTGCTGTATTACTATTTGACGCAATATAAAGGCTGGAGCGGTCCGGCAGTTCGCAATCTGGCAACCACACATTTGCTGGACAAAATTGCAGGGGTAGCAGGACAGAACTGCTATGAAGTACCGGTTGGGTTTAAACATATCAGTTCTAAAATGGAGGAAACTGATGCACTTATTGGAGGAGAATCCAGTGGTGGTCTTACCATCCGCGGACATATCAAAGGCAAAGACGGTATCTTTGCAGCCGCATTGCTGGTAGAGATGATGTGTGTGACGGGTAAAGGGCTGTCCGATATCATGGAAGAAATCTATGAAAAATATGGACACGTGACTATGACAGAATGTGATTTCAAATTTTCACAGGAAAAGAAAGACCAATTGCAAAAGCTGTTGTTTCAGGAAAAGAAAGTACCGCAGTTTAGCGTACCAGTAGAAAAAGTTAGCTATATGGATGGTCTGAAGGTCTATTTTGAAAATGGTGGCTGGATTATTGCACGCTTCTCGGGAACAGAGCCGTTGATTCGAGTGTTCTGTGAAATGCCGACAAAAGAGCTGGCACAGCAAATATCTGATGAAATGTGCGCTTTTTTAGGATTGTAAAGCAGCGAATATGAGGTTTTTTTGAGGTCATATTATGCATTGACTTGAATTTTCTGTTCAATTATGGTAAAATAATTTTGTTAGTATTTTAACAGGTTAGGGACTATGAAAAGTGGCAAGAAAGAAACTATGAATATTACCGCGATAGCGATTAAAATTTGAGGAAATGGGGTTGTTGCAAAATGGAAAAGAAAGTATTTAAAACGTATGAGGAAATGAGCAAATATGCGGCGCAAATGGTATGTGATTTGGTGAGCAGTAAACCGAATGCAGTTCTGGGACTGCCAACAGGTGGAACGCCGGTTGGCATGTATGAAACTATCCGCAAAATGTATCAGGATGGCAAAATGGATTTTGAAAATGTGACTACCTTCAATTTGGATGAATATCTGGGACTTACACACGACCATCCGCAGAGCTACTACTATTTTATGAACCAGAATTTATATTCCGGAGTGAATCTGAAACCGGAAAATATCAATATCCCAAGTGGAACGGCAAATGATTTTGAAGCGGAATGTAAAAGTTATGACGCAAAAATTGACGCCAAAGGCGGCATTGATTTGATGATTCTGGGGATTGGACCCAATGGGCATATCGGATTTAATGAACCGGCAGATGTTTTGTCAGGACCAACACATACAGTAGATTTGACACGTGAGACCATTGAAGCAAACGCGAGATTTTTCGACTCCATTAACGATGTTCCGACAAAAGCCATCACAATGGGCGTTGGAAGCATTTTAAAAGCGAAAAAAATTCTAATGCTGGTGAGTGGCGCGTCTAAACAAAAGGTTGCGAAAGAACTGTTCAGCGGAGATGTTACAACGAATAATCCGTCCACGTTGTTGCAATTGCACCGTGATGTAGTTGTATTGATGGATGAGGCGGCAGACGGTCAGTAAAGTGTAGTGTGAGAAAATGCGCAAGGAAATAGAAAGGCGGGAGTTACCATGATTCTGCGAAACGGCGAGATTTTAACAGGTAATTTTACGTTTGAAAAATTGGATTTAGAAATTGATGAAACAATATCTGATATATTTATGAAAGATGACCGCGGTATTTCCGCCATAGACGATGTGCTGGATTTGAGTGGCTGTTATGTGCTGCCAGGCTTTTTCGATGTGCATACGCACGGTGCAGTCGGACTAGATTCTATGGACTATGACGACTTTTCAGCGTGGCGGGACTATATGTACCAAAATGGTATCATGAATTTCTTCCCGACAACCGTTTCGGAAACCAAAGAAAATATATTGGAAGCGCTTACCAAGTTGGCACAGGAAGAAGATGTCATTGGAATCAATTTGGAAGGACCTTATTTAGAAGTCGGTCACAAAGGCGCACACGAGGAAGCGACCATTCGACCGGCTGATTTAGAGGAAATGCGTTTGTTTCAAAAAACAAGCGGCAATAAAATCAAATTGACGACCATTGCACCAGACATAGAAGGTAATGTAGACTTTATTCGTCAAATCACCCAAGAAGGTGTGCGGGTTGCGCTGGGACACACCAATGCAACCTATGAAGAGGCAATGGAAGGATTTGCAGCAGGGGCTACGGAATGTACGCATTTGTTCAATGCAATGACGCCATTGGTGCACCGTGCGCCGGGTATGGCGGGCGCGGCATTGGATTGCAAAAACGCGTTTTGTGAAGTCATTTCTGACGGAATCCATTTAGATCCGGCGGTAGTACGCATTGCATATGCTGTGCTAGGTAGTGAACGTATGGTTTTAATCAGCGACAGCATGGCGGCGACAGGTTTGGCAGATGGAGAATATCAATTGGGGGGATTAAAAATCATTGTGACAGACGGCGTTGCTAAAACAGAATATGGCGCGATTGCCGGAAGCACGAAAAATATCCGCCAAATGGTACAGAAAGCTATTTCTTTTGGTATTCCGCTGACAGAAGCAATTAAAATGGCAACTCTGACGCCGGCGCGGGCAATGGGCATGGAGGATAAACTTGGCAGCATTGAGATTGGAAAACAAGCGGATTTGGTGATTACCGATAAAAATTTGGAAGTGCTGTATGCTATTAAAAAAGGGCAGGTTGTCTATCAGAAATAAAGACAGCAGTAATTTTGTATACGACAGAAAAGTTTGTTATGCTTTGCTGTGTCATATATGCGGATAAAAGACGCGGAATGGCGATTATATAAAATATCAGGCTGACGTCATATTTTGGCGTCAGCTTTTTGCATTTTCAGGAAAACAAATTAGGCTTAATTGGTGGGTGTATTCTTTGGACAGTAAAAAAAGAAATAAGCGATGGGCAACTTGAAACTTCCGCTTAAATATAGTATAATTCATTTTAAGAAAAAGTTTGAAGCGGCGACAGTTTGATGTTGATATGTTAGACCGACGGAAGCCAGACTCCATATGAGTTCAGCTCAGAGTAGACTAAAGAAAGGTGTGGTATGATGTTTCGGGAGATGCGACGGAAAAATCAAAAACTGGATATGGAGGAATGTGCAGCTATATTACACAGAGGGACGTCAGGTGTACTTGCGCTTGCGGGAGATAATGGTTATCCATATGCCGTGCCAATCAGTTATGTCTATTGCGACAATAAGTTGTTTTTTCATTGTGCAAAGCAGGGACACAAACTGGATGCAATTGCAAGAAACCGTAAGGCTTCTTTTTGTGTGATAGATCAGGATGAAATAGCGCCGAAGGAATATACAACGCATTATAAAAGTGTTATTGTATTTGGAGAAATACGCGTATTGGAAGAAGAAACAGAAAAGCGTGCGGCGATTGAGATACTGGGACGGAAATATGCGCCGGAGGGTGCCGAGGAGGCACTGCAAACAGAAATTGAGAGATTTTATGCAGCGCTGTGTATGCTGGAGCTTTCAATAGAACATGTCAGTGGTAAGCAAGCAAAGGAATTGATACAGAAATAAGAGTTATAAAAGAAAATAACTGAATGGTTGGCATATTGCGTTTTTTGTGATAAACTATCCTATATTGAAATGACTGTAATATGGGGGACAAAAAATGTATTGCGGTGTACGGACTGATGAGAAGTTTTGTGCGGAATGCGGACAGCGAACAGAAAAATATAAAAAATTTTGCAGGGGATGTGGAAAAGAACTGGAATCAAGGGTGAAAAAATGTCCGAACTGTGGCAGACGCATTAGATTTTCAGTCAGCAATGTGATATTGTCTGTGATGTTGGTTATCTTGCTAGCGGCACTGGGAATCTATTATAAACCATCACCTCTTGCAGTGGTGTTTATTCTGTCGGCAATGATACTGACGCTTTTGCTCTGCACAAAATGGATAGACCGAAAATATCGGGAATATCAAGAGCATCGGCATATGTTAAAAACATGGTGTATTGCGCTTATTCTTATTTGTATTCTGGCGCCGACTATAATTTGTCATTTACCGCCAAATCGGTTCAACATTAACTGGATTGTAAAACGCGAGTTGTATTGGGATAGTTGACAGAATATCAGAGAAGATTATAAGGAGTATGATTCTGTTGGGATATATATGCAAACGCATGAGCTGATAGACAGCGGAGATGCTTGTTGGGTGACTGTGGAAACAATTTATTCTTCCAGACGAAACTATCCGGGATATATTCGGACAGAGTTTGACAATCAATATTTTAGGTTGGATAAGAGTTCAGGTAAAACGGAATACATAACAGAAGGTAGTTATAAGGACGCAAAGTTTTCGCTGCAAAGCCGTATTTTGACAAGTAAAGTGGATTACTTGGCAGAGCAGTATGAAAAAGAATTGGAACAGCGCTGGAAGAGAAAGACAAGTAAAATAGATTAAAACAGTTGGTATACAAAGCGTTTTTGTATGCCCTTTTTTGTGAGATTGGTAGAAATCACCTCTGCCGTCTTGACAAATGGGCTGGTTGTGATAAACTATAAAGAAACAAATAAAAATTGCGGCAGTAATCAATTCTGTGAAGGGATTGTTTAAAATAGCTGGGGAGGTTGGACAGACAGATGAAAAATACGGAAAAAACAATGGACCAAATTGTATCGCTGTGTAAAGGACGCGGATTTATTTTTCCAGGCTCTGAAATCTATGGTGGGCTTGCCAATACATGGGATTACGGTCCCTTGGGCGTGGAATTGAAAAACAATGTAAAACGGGCATGGTGGAAAAAATTCGTGCAGGAATCCAAATATAATGTGGGACTGGACGCGGCAATTTTGATGAATCCGCAAACGTGGGTTGCATCAGGGCATATCGGCGGTTTCAGCGACCCGCTGATGGACTGTAAGGAATGTAAAACGCGTCACCGCGCCGACAACCTGATTGAAGATTTTGCGGCGGCAAACGGAGAAACCATCACAGTAGCCGGCTGGAGCAACGAGC
>CATIYX010000115.1 GCA_949739095.1 uncultured Clostridia bacterium
AAAATTCCGTTCGGAAATCAACAAGAATTCTCTCGCCTTTGTCATCCATGTCCATCCATGATGCTTTTTGTTCGTTCATAATTAATCCATCTCCTTTTAGTTAATAGATATACCACTTAATATTATTTTATACTACTTTATATGATTTGTCAATATAAAGAATGATTTAATGGTATAATTTGTGCAAGGAGATGATATGATGAAGCCTTTGAAAAAGAAAGTGAGTATTACTATTGATGAAGATGTAGATAAGGATATTAGAATTTTGGCGGATAAAAATAGCAGGAGTTTTTCACAATATATCAATTTGGTATTAAAGCGACATGCAGAACATATGAAGAATAAAGAGAAGGACGGGAAATAAAAATGGATATAATGAAATCAAAAAAGAAACGAATCAGCATAACGTTAGACCCAGAGGTGGTGCAGAAGATAAGCAAACTGGCAGAGGAAGATGACAGGTCATTATCGCAATTTGTGAATATCATTTTAAAAGAGTATCTTGTCCGGCAAGAAAAATCAGAACTATAACGGGTTGATAAAACAGAAAAAGAAGCATATTATAAAAAGCAGATAAGTGTGAACTGTTCTTGGAAGTTTACCGGAAACGTATATGGTTGAGAATAACCGCGTACTCTTATGCCTATGTTGCATTTATGAAATATGTTAAAACAAAACAGAGTCCTTTCCGGTCGGAAAGGACTTTGTTTTATAGGTAAAAAAAGAGACCCATGTCGGCGAAGAAAACCGGCACAGGTCAGACTGATACAATGGCTAGTATAATACAGAACCTAAGAAAAGTCAATAGATGTCATGAAAATGTAATAATAAAATAAAGAAAATGGTATTCATAACTGCAAAAATGGGGAAGTGTGACATATTTTTCAGGAAACAGTGTGAATTTTGCGACAGACGCAAAATATCTCTTGCACATTTTTGAAAACGTGATACAATAGACATAGAAGGTCTATTGTATCAGCAGAGTGAACATCTTTAAGAAAAAAAGGGCGGTGAGCGGATGGAAAGAAAGCAGCTTCAAGATTATATGCGCGGAGAGGAAACAATTTTCATGAATCGGTTTGTGGAACCGGTCGTTCAGCCGCCGCACACACATAGTTTTTTGGAACTGGAATATGTGATTTCCGGCGAAGGTATCCATCAGGTTGGCGGTACGGAAATTCCGGTCAGCAGCGGATATGCGTTTTTCACCAATTTCGATACGCCGCATTGCTTTTTATCGGCGGACGAAAACAACCCCATCATTCTCTATAATTGTGTATTTACACCGGAATCCTTGAAAGGCGCGGGACTGAATTTTCAGGAGTTTGCCGCTGTGGCGAATGATATGCTCTATAAAATCATTTTTCCGCAGGAGTTTAAAAATACGCCCTTTCTTTCGGTATTTGACAGCGATTTAAAACTCAAACGGCTCTTTGAAATCATGTATCAGGAATATACGCAAGCACAGGGAGGCTATAACAGTGTGCTGCTGGGCTGTTTGATGCAACTTTTGGTTTATTTCATGCGCGGGTATGAACATCAAAATGCCGCTGTGAACCATGCGAAAGCGGTGCAGGCAAAATATATCGCCGGTGTGATGAAATATATTGAAAACAACTATGCGGAGAAAATTTCCCTGCAAGAACTGGCACGCATTGCATTGCTCAGCCCCAATCACCTATGCAAGGTGTTTAAAGAAGCGGCGGGAATCACAGTTTCGGAATATATTCAAAAACTGCGTCTGGATAAGGCGTGCAGACTACTTTCGGATACCAACATGACGCTGGCAGAAATTGCTGTTGAGGTAGGGTATCAGGATGTGGGCTATTTGCGGCGGATGTTTAAAAAAGAGCTCGGACAAACGCCATCGAAATATCGCGCACAAAAAACGGAAAATCAACATGGCACATCGTAAGATTGTGCCTTTTTTCTTTGCTCTGAATTTGTTACAATCTAACTATACTGTTTCCTATGGAGAAGCGGGCCAAACTGTGTGAAAAAAGTATTCGATTCAAGTGACTTATTCTTCTGCGGCACTACAGCAGTGTTTGAAACGCTGGAAGGAAAACGGATGGAACTTGGTTTCGGGGTATACATCAAATGTTGATGTTTTTTGGTAAATAGGAGGAGAGAATCATGCTCGGTAAAACGGAATGGGCAATTAGCGATGGGTTTATGAGTGCCAGTAACAGCGGCGGTTATGACAGTCATGAGGCGGTTTGTGTGCTAAACCTTTCGGATAAAACTGCCAACGTTGCCATTACGGTCTATTTTGAGGACAGCGAGCCATTGACAGGGTTTACTGCCCGATGCGGTGCGGCACGGACGAATCACATCCGCCTGGACAAAATCAAAAATGCAAACGGTATGCCGATTCCAAAGGAAAAACCCTATGCCCTGCTGGTGCAAAGCGATGTACCTATCGTAGTACAGCACAGCAGGATGGATGTTACACAGGCGGATATGACGCTGATGTCCACCATTGCGTATACAAACAGATAAAAAACTTGTAGCCTTGCCTTATTCGCCCACGGATAAAGGTGATGGGAGAAAAATATCGTGGGAGGAAAGGTTATGGTCAACATGACGCAAAATTATGAAGAGGCAAAAAAAGCATATGCTGCAGTGGGGGTGGATACCGAAGCAGCGATTCAGGCGGTGCTGGATAAATCCATATCCATCCACTGCTGGCAAGGAGATGATGTTCACGGATTTGAAGGTGTGGAAGAACTGAGCGGTGGAATTGCAACCACAGGCAACTACCCAGGGTGTGCCCGCAACCCACAGGAGCTGATGGCGGACTTTGATGTGGCGCTGTCTTTGATTCCGGGCAAACATCGCATCAATATTCACGCGTCCTATGCTATCACGGAGGAAAAGCCTGACCGCGATGCGTTGAAACCGGAACATTTCGGGGCGTGGATAGACTATGCAAAGCAGCGCGGGTTGGGAATTGATTTTAACCCCACGCTGTTTTCCCACCCCAAAGCGGCAGATAGTCTGACGCTTTCTCATCCGGATAAAGAAATTCGTGATTTTTGGATTCGCCATGTCAAGGCATGCAGAGAAATTGCTGCTTATATCGGAAAAGAACTGGGAACGCCCTGTTTAAATAATATTTGGATTCCGGATGGGTATAAAGAAATTCCAGCGGACCGTCTCGGACCGCGTATGCGACTGAAAGTGGCGTTAGACGAAATTTTTGCTGTGAAATATGACCCGAACTATCTGATTGACTGTGTAGAATCAAAGGTGTTTGGCATTGGTGTAGAAGCATATACGGTAGGGTCCAATGAATTTTACCTCAGCTATGCAGCAAAAAATGGTATTTATTATTTGTTGGATAATGGACATTTTCATCCGACAGAAATGGTTTCGGATAAAATTCCGGCACTGCTAAGCATGTTTGACAAAGTCCCGCTGCATGTGACAAGACCCATGCGCTGGGACAGTGACCATGTCGTCCTTTTGCAGGATGAAGTACGGGAGATTGCGAAAGAAATTGTGCGTAACGATGCCATGGATAAAGTATTGATTGGTCTTGACTATTTCGATGCAAGTATTAACCGTGTATCCGCATGGGTGGTTGGCGTTAGGAATATGCAAAAAGCATTGCTGGAGGCGTTGCTGCTGCCGAACGCACAATTGAAGAAATTACAGGATACGGCGCAGTTCTCAGAAATGATGATGTTAAGCGAGGAAATGAAACTGTTTCCACTTGGTGCTGTATGGCAGGAACTTTGTCGCCGCGCAGACGTACCGGCAGGTATGGAGTGGTTTGATACCGTGAAGCAATATGCAAAGGATGTTCTGCTGAGACGTAGATAACAGATAAAGCAGAAAAATATATGTGTGGTTTAATATAAAAACATTACTTCATTTGTTCCGGTATCTGAAAAACGCATAAAATAAGGACTAAAAATTCTCTAAGTGCTCAATTATATAGCAAAAGAGATACAGGCATTGAATTATAGCCTGTATCTCTTTCATTTTACGCCCTGTTTGTCGATAAATAGTAATAGTTTTCAATGCTTTCTTATTACCATTCACCTTATACGTGTTACGATTCTTTCTCTGTTTGCTGTTCCAAAGTCCGCCGCACCAACGCCGCCATTTCGCCACGCGTGAGCCCTTGCTCCGGTCTGAAATTGCCTTCATATCCTTGCAAAATTCCTGCACCGGCAAGCGCAGTAATTTCCTCATACGACCAGCGGTTTTCCGCTACGTCTGCAAATGCCGGTTTTTGACTGCCGCTCGTGTCTATCTGAATCATCCGCGCCAACAAAACTGCCATTTCTTCCCGGCTCATATGTTCCTCGGGTCGGAAAGAACCGTCCGGATATCCCTGCAGCAGTCCCGCTCCTACCGCCTGTTCAATTTCCGTCTGTGCCCAATGTCCGTCAATATCAGAGAACATACTTGCCGCGCGTCCGCCCTCTACAAGCTGCGGCAGCATACGCACCGCTACTGCTGCTGCCTGCGCGCGTGTGAGTGTTCCTTCCGGATCAAATAACGTATTATTGACACCTTTCATGATTCCCAGTTTGGCGGAATATACGATATCGTCTTTGGCAAAATGCTGATAAATATCTGAAAAATATTTTCCGTTCAGCCACAGGTCATAATATTCCCATACGTCCCGCGTTTCCTGTCCTGCACTCCAGTTTCCTGCGCCTTTGAGCTGATATTTGTCCACTAACGCCAGCTTTTCTTTGATGGAATCACTGTCCTCATACCAAATAGTATAGTTTCCTGCTGCCAGTTCTTTGCCGCCCACTACCGGTTTTTTGTCCTGCGGTTGTATCACCATCTCCAACTTGGGGCTGCGCGCTGTGCGGTCGTAGGTTTTGGTATAGGTATATTGGTTCATCCATGCCTCCACGCGGTTGTTGGACACGCCATATCCTGTCACACTTCCGTTTTCCGCCCAAATCCTTCCAAAAAACGGAATGCCCAGCACAATTTTATCCGCCGGCACATATTGCAGAGCATATTGAATAGATCTCTCCACGAAATCCAGACTGGCAACAGGTCCGCTGGGTCCGCCTTGATAATGCTCGTCATAGCTCATGATAAACAAATGGTCCGCCGCTTCTCCTAGTGCCTGATAGTCATAGGATCCCTGCCAGCCTGTTTGCCAGCCGTTGGGGTTCGCCGCTACCGCAACAGACACTTCTTTATTTGCCGGAATTTTCTGCCGTAGTAACTGCACCAACCGGGTATACTGTGCGCGCTGTTCCTGTGTGACATTTTCAATGTCTACGTTTACGCCGTCTAAATCATAGGTTTCAATTGCCTCTGCAATTTGCTGTGCCAACTGTTCTACACGGTTCAGCGCCGCCACTCCCGCCTGCCTATCCCAGTGGTTGCTGAGAAATGGCACGACTTTTATTCCTTTTTGGTGCATGGTTTGCACAAATGCAGAATGAATTGTGTTGATTTGGAGCGCACCTGTTTCCGTGATGTCAAAATAGCTGGGCGACACCACTGCCAAAGTATCCTGCGACAGTGAAATATATTCAATCTGGTCAGCGAGCGATCCAAAATAAAGATAGCTCATAGCATAGCGCGGTCCTTTTGCCGTAATTTGAGAAAAAGGAATGGTGAGTGCCAGAGCACCTGCCACCACAAATTTCACCATCCGAATACGGATGGTATCCGGGTATTTTTTACGTCTTGCCAGCAGCTCCCGCGCAAACTCTGTATCAAATTTATCAAAGCACAGCACAAGGTCATATATGTCGCCTTGCACCTGCTGTAATGTGGCATTCATAGCCTCCGCTCCAATCTGTTTACATTTGTCCCTAGTTTTACCGTTTCTGCTATGCATTATTCTTTAAAAAACAAAGAAAAGTGAGACCTTTTCAAAAACTCCATATATTGGATATTCCGTCCATTATAAAGAATTTTATTAGTCCAACTTTCTTTAACTTATATTCCATTTTTCGTTATTATTCCCTATAAATTTGAATATTTTATATATTTAATATCAAAAATTCGATAAATATTTGCATTTTTATATATTTTATGATATAATAATACAAAATCCAAGGAGGTGTATGAAGAATATGGACGGCTATACTGGCGTAAAAGTACATACCGTGACAAAAGATTTACCCTTGTCCCAATTAAAGGACATGTGTGATGCCAATGATATCATAACAAACCCTGACTATCAACGTAATTATATTTATGATATAAAGCGTGCTTCTAGTTTAATAGAGTCTATTTTATTGGGAATTCCTATTCCCGTTGTTTATTTGTCGGAAGAAGAAAATGGTACCTATTCTGTGATTGACGGTCAACAACGTATCACATCATTTGTAAATTATTTGAAAAATGAATATCGTTTATCAGGTTTAACAGAATTAAGTCAATTAAATGGCAAATATTTTAAAGATTTGGAAAAAGATGTTCAAAGAAAGCTAAATTTTAGTTCTATAAAAGCTATCTGCCTTGATAAAGATTCACAAGAGCTGAAATATGAAATCTTTTCTCGTCTCAATCAAGGATCCATATCTCTGAGACCTCAAGAACTTCGCAATTGCATATATCGTGGTAGCTTTAATGATATGTTAAAAGATATCGCTCAAAATAATAAGTTGCTGCCGCTTTTGTTCCATGACCAAAACACAAGAAGTTCTTATGAAGAAAGAATTTTACGTTTTTTTGTGTTACGGGAGTCTATGATTCTGAATACCACTTATGTTAATGCAATGAATCAATATATGGAAATCCACCAAAATGATAAAGAATCAGATATCTATAAAGCTAAGACTCTATTTAACGGAACAATTGATATGATAAAACAAATATTAGGTGAAAACGCATTTTTTTCCTATGGTTCCAAAAAGAGGAAAAAGTTCAACGGCGCTGTTTATGATTCTATCATGATACCATTCTCGTTTTATGAAAAACATGAACTGATTGCAAAAGCAGATATCATTCGGACTGAAATAGCGAACATTAAAATGACGGATAAAGAATATCAGGCAAACGTATATGCAGGTACTAATGCGCGTCCCAAAGTCTTTGCCCGAATCGGGAAAATATGGGATTTACTGATTAATGTTATCGGAAAAAACGGAATGAACCCAGAAAACCGTTTCTTTGAAAATAATATCAAAAAACAACTATTCCATTCGGGATATCTATGCAGTTATTGCGGTAATGAAATTTTGCAATATGAAGACTGTGAAATTGACCATATCATTCCATTTTCAAAAGGTGGTTCCACCGATATTTCAAACGCCCAATTGTTACATCGATATTGCAATCAGCATAAAAACAATCATCTACAGAATTCTATTTTTGATTCTACTCCAACTGGCGATTGACGGCTTGTGCTATCGTCTTTACAGCAACAGAGCAACTCAAATTTGGATATATCGATGTGCTGCATGCCCTAAAATCTCATACATAACCTTTTCTATCCTGAATCTCAAAAATAAAAAAAGTAACTGCTTTTTCAATTCGGACATAGCGGTTACTTTTTTCTTTTTTTTCCTTCAATTTCGTTTTTTCATCAAACAATTTTTCTCATGCATGTTTTTCATCTGATGTCACTATGCAAATGATTTATATTAAAACAGTCAAGTAATTCTAACCGTCCCTCATAGTGGGAAATGAAGAACTCGCAAACCCAGTAAATACAAGTCGTCAAAAGTCTAAAATAGCCAAACCAACAATATTATCATTAACTACTTATTGATATTTCTCTCAATTTCAAATTCTTGCTGATACAGGGCACACAACCTTTATTATGGTTTGCAGAATGCAGCGAACAATTTAAGTTTATGTAAGTACAAAACGGCTTAAATTCATTTTGTCAATTCTCCAAAAACAGAAACTACATATTCGGCTATCATACAAGCCTGTTCTCCTGTACTGCCGCCCACTCCAATAGCTCCAGCGATTTTACCATTTACAAATAAAGGATACCCTCCAGTTACCAATGTAATTCTGGGGTCATTTGTTTGAATTGCCATAAGAGCGCATCCCTCAGCGGAACAAGCTGCAACATCTTTTGTTTTGCATTGTGTAACGGCAGAAGTATATGCTTTTCCCGGTATAAGCGTAATGCTGAGTACAAGAGCCTCACCATAGCGTCTGTATGCTCTTGGTAAACCATTGTTATCACAAATAGCAAAACTAATATCAAGACCTATCTCTCTGCTTTTTTGCTTTGTCGCTTCGCGTAGTTTATCACATAATTCATCTGTTAAAATCATAATCATTCTCCTTTCGATTTTAGATAATCTAATTATACAAAAACGAAAGAAAAAATACCTGCCTGTTTCTGCAAAAAAATTGCACATTTCTATTTTTTCATTATTGCATTAAGGGCTTGTATATCTTCTTTGGGAGAAGCATTAAACATTTTGCGGTAATCGCGTATGAGTTGCGATACACTCTCATATCCGACATCAAGCGAAGTTTCGGTGACACTTTTATTTTCATCAAGCATTAAACGTCTTGCCTCTGTAAGGCGAAGTCTTTTCTGACATTGTAACGGTCCCATACCTACAGCACTCTTAAATTTTTGATGGAAACCAGATACACTCATATTTAGTTTGAACGCAAGTTCTTCTACTGTAAATGGAATTTTATAGTTTTGCTTTATCCAACTGTTTACCTCGTATATTTCATCCGCCTGCTGAATATTGATAACGCTTTGTAAAAATTGTTTGCCGCAAGAGCCATACAGAACATCAAAAAGTATTTCCCTTTTTACATGTGTTCCCATAAAAGAAAGGCGCTCTTGGTCTTTCATCAATGATAGTAGTTTTTTCACAGATTGAATGACGGCATTATCCGAATTTATCATTGTTTGCTGTTGTATCTGTGAATTGATAATTCGTTCAGCAAAATTGCCTTCCAAATCAAGTATGATTGAAATCACATCATCTAAAGTAAACTCAATAGATAATGCAAGGAAATCATTTTTCTCTGTAAAAATTATATCATAAATAGCGTATAAAAGAAATTCGCAGTTTATCAATATAAGCTGAAAAAACGGCTTGAAAATGAAAAAGAAAATTGGACAAGACTATTTCTAATCTTGCGGAATATACTTCCTTATTAACCTCTGCCTTGCAGAGCAGCAGATTTGTTTTATTCCCAGGTGACAGTTTATGCAATGAAGCGGTGAAAGGAGACATAAAACGGTGTATGAATACTATGGAATATAAGCGGCTTCACGTGGCAGCACATGAATACTACAAAAAATGAGTGGACCACGTAATGGTACAGGATGATATCGCAGAAGATAGAGATGATATGCTTTAAAAAAAATAATAAAGCCTCCGGCAGATGCCGGAGGCTGCTTATCAGTTTTGGGTAAAATTTATTTTGCATATTCAATCGCACGTACTTCACGAATCACATGCACTTTAATTTGACCTGGGTATTCCATTTCCTGCTCAATTTTCTTCACAATATCCTTTGCCAGCAGAATAATGGTTTCATCGTTCACATCGTCAGGTTTTACCATGATACGGACTTCGCGTCCTGCCTGAATCGCAAACGATTTTTCAACGCCATCAAAACTGGTTGCAATTTCTTCGAGTTTTTGCAGACGTTTGATATAGGTTTCCAGATTTTCGCGTCTGGCACCCGGACGTGCTGCGGAAATTGCATCCGCTGTCTGCACAATGCAAGCAATTAACGTCGTGGGTTCAATATCGCCATGATGTGCCATGATAGCATGAATTACATCATTTCCTTCACGGTATTTACGCGCAATGTTCGCACCGATATCAACATGGGAACCTTCCTGTTCGTGGTCTACGGCTTTACCGATATCATGCAGCAGACCAGCACGTTTTGCCATTGCGATATCTACACCAAGTTCTCCTGCCATCACACCGGAAAGCTGTGCCACTTCAATGCTATGCATGAGCACATTTTGCCCATAACTTGTCCGGTATTTAAGTTTTCCAAGCAGTTTAATAATTTCAGGATGTAAACCATGAACGCCTGTTTCAAACGAAGCACGTTCACCCTCTTGTTTAATGGTGTTTTCCACTTCGCGGCGGGCTTTTTCCACAGTTTCTTCAATTCTGGCAGGATGGATACGCCCGTCCTGAATCAGTTTTTCTAATGCAATTCTAGCAATTTCGCGGCGAATCGGATCAAAACCCGACAGAACCACTGCTTCTGGTGTATCGTCAATGATGAGGTCAATACCCGTCAGCGTTTCCAGCGTACGGATGTTGCGACCTTCACGACCGATAATACGACCTTTCATTTCATCGCTTGGCAGTGATACCACCGATACAGTTGTTTCTGCAACATGGTCGGCAGCACATTTCTGAATCGCCATACCAATAATCATGCGGGCACGTTTTTCCGCTTCATCTTTGGCTTCTGTTTCAATAGATTTCACCAGCTTCGCAGCATCATAGCGTGCTTCTGTTTCAATGTTGCGGATAAGATAATCTTTTGCTTCTTCTACACTGAGTCCGGAAATTTTTTCTAATTGTTCCAACTGGCGTTTTTGAATTTGTGCCACATCTTCCTGCATTTGTTCCAGTTCTTTGTTTTTCTTTGTCAACACTTCGTCCTTTTTTTCAAGGGCGTCCATTTTCTTGTCCAGGCTTTCCTCTTTTTGCTGAAGGCGCCTTTCCTGTCTGGTCATTTCATTACGCCGATCACGGATTTCACGTTCCATTTCATGGCGGCTTTTCTGAATTTCTTCTTTCGCCTCAACCAATGCCACTTTTTTAGAAGAGGCAGCTTCCTTTTTTGCGTCATCTATAATTTTAGTAGCTTGTACCTCGGCGGAACCTGTGATTTTTTCCGAAATGTTTTTCCGATAGGCAATTCCCAGAAAAAATGCCGCAATTCCGACGCCAACTACTGCAATAACAGCAACGATAATAATAGGTAAAAAATCCATTCTTGACCAACACCTCCCTTTCCTATTCATCCTGTGCAACGCACAGTCTTCCCAAAATAAAATGTTCTTGTGCACTGTACCCATCGCCAGCCTTACCCAAACTATGTGGGATAGGGCTATGCGCCCGAAAAATGCTTCAGAAACGGGTGCAGCAGTATATAGGGTCTCAGCGAATTTCATAGATGATTGAAAATCAAACAATATTTAACTATTTCCAAAGATTTCCAATGTTTTGAAAACGCAACTTATACACTATTTTATTTTATACGAAAGGGAGGTTGATGTCAAGAGAATTACATAAAAAAATATGATTTTCACACAGTAAAAAGATGGTTAAAATTTAGACGAACGAGAGCAAATATCTATACGCTTCTATGCTTACCAAATTTCTATCCTTCAGTTACCGTGTTTTGTAAGGCGTCAACCTAGTCAAGTGACAGGGTGTTTAAAATGCTATCTTTTATCTCTTCCACTTTGCGGAAATCCATGTGTGGAACATAACAGGTTTCCAATAAATCGTGAGTTGCTTTTGCTTTGCGAATAGTTTGTACACTGAGGTCCAGAAGTTGCTGGAGCAGCGCGTTGTTTTGTGTTATTACTGCCGCGATATCGTCCGGCAAAGAGAGTTCAAGCGGGAGAGATACAGCACCTTGCGGTAGAGGGAATTGGTTTATCGTGTCATGTGTGGCAAACAGCAGGGACAGCGCGGGAATGTACAGATGGTCGATTTGTGTGTCAGGCTTTAGCGGACTATAAAACGCTTCCACATCATATCCTTTGGCGAGATATTCTCTGCACAGAACCTGAAGAATTTCGCCAGTGACAAATCCATCCCCCTCTAAAACGCAGGTTGTTGCGCCCGCAAATGAGGGAACATGGCATAGGATGCCGGCAGGTGTAATGGCAGTCAAAAACAGTTTGCGCAAGAATCCTTCATTGCTCCCAGCAGGCGCTAACGGTTTGATATAGGTTTCCCCAAGTTGATTCAGTGTTTTTTGTACAACCGGTTTTACATAAGGAGCGCTGCATATAGTGATGTCCAGATATATCTGTGCTGCCGCCGCTAAATAACGGTAAGCGGAGGCAAAATAGCCGCTGATTTGACGGTTGTAATGAATAATGTCATCTTTGTGCGGCGCGATATCCTCTTTACGCCAACAGTCGCCAAGATGGATAATGGTATCCACAGCGCCGGGTGTTTGGGGGTCAACTACATGGGGAAAGGTACCCTCCTATAAAATTGCAGGACAGGATGCAAAAAAATATTGATTCCCTGTATCCCTTGTGATATAATATATACAAAGTATATATTATACGAATTGAAAAGCGCCGCCGAATTGTTTCAACGCTTCGCTCGAAACCGGCGATGCGCAAAATTATATGAATTGAAAACAATGAATATAATCCGCCGGAAACAGCGGGAAATATAGGAGGAATTCCAAATGGATTTTAGAAATTATACAAAAGAATATCCGTCAGAGGATGGGCGGTTTGGCGCATATGGTGGTTGCTATTTGCCGGAGGAATTGGTGCCGGCATTTGAAGAAATTAACGAAGCCTATCAGACGATTTGTCGTTCTGCACAGTTCATCAATGAACTGCGCCGTATTCGCAGAGAGTTTCAGGGACGACCTACGCCGGTATACCATTGTGAACGGTTGAGCCGCAAGCTGGGGACCTGCCAGATTTATTTGAAACGGGAGGATTTGAACCATACCGGAGCGCATAAACTAAACCACTGTATGGGTGAAGGGCTGCTGGCGAAATTTATGGGTAAAAAGCGATTGATTGCGGAGACAGGTGCTGGGCAGCACGGCGTTGCACTGGCAACAGCGGCGGCATTTTTTGGTTTGGAATGTGAGATTCATATGGGTGAAGTGGATATTGCCAAACAAGCGCCAAATGTGACGCGTATGAAGATATTGGGCGCAAAAGTTGTGCCCGTGACACATGGATTGAAAACATTGAAAGAAGCGGTAGATTCAGCGTTTGAATCCTATGCACGCAATTATAAAGATTCTATTTACTGTATTGGTTCCGCGTTGGGACCACATCCGTTTCCGCTGATGGTGCGTGATTTCCAGATTGTAATTGGAGAGGAAGCGCGCGAGCAGTTTTTGGGTATGACAGGAATTTTACCGGATGTCGTTTGTGCCTGTGTGGGCGGTGGAAGTAACTCTATTGGCATGTTCCTGCCGTTTTTAAATGACCCTGTGAAGATTGTTGGAGTGGAACCATTGGGGCGCGGCGCCAAAGATGGCGACCATGCGGCGAGTATGTCTTATGGAAAACGCGGAATTATGCACGGATTTGAAAGTTATATGCTACAAGACAAGGAAGGGCAGCCGCTGCCGGTTTATTCGATTGCCAGCGGGTTAGATTATCCATCGGTAGGACCGGAACATGCATTTTTGCATGATGCAGGGCGCGTAGACTATGAATCTGTGACAGATGAGGAAGCGGTTGATGCGTTCTTTAAACTGTCGCGCTATGAAGGAATTATTCCGGCGCTCGAAAGCTCTCATGCGATTGCTTATGCCATTAAAATGGCGAAAGAAAGTAATGCAAAATCCATTTTGGTTAACTGTAGTGGTCGTGGAGACAAGGATGTGGATTATGTGGTTGAGAAATATGGATATGGCGAGGAATATCAGTTCTAAATAGTAGTAAAATGAATGTTTTGGGGCTTTCTATAAAAAGGAAGGTCCCTTTTCTTTTTGTCATATCCCATTCCTACTGCTGCATAAGATGGTAAAAAAGGGGGAAACACTGGATATGAAACGGGAATTTGTGGTGCATGAAATTTATATCAATAAAGAAGAGGATAGAAAAAAAGCAGCGCTGGAACTTTGGCGCAGGGTGAATGCAGCAGTACAGTATGGGGAGGGAAGCGTGCCATGCGATGTGCCATCTATTGCAGGCTGAGCAAGGAGGACGAGGAAAAGCAACTGGAAAGTGAAAGCATTCAAAATCAAAAAGCGTTGCTGCTGCGCTATGCCGCACAGCAGAGGTGGGACGTCGCAGGGGTCTATATTGATGACGACTACAGCGGCGCGGACAGAGACCGTCCGGCGTTTTGTGCCATGTTGCAGGAGGCGCGGGCGAATCAGTTTGAGATTGTACTGTGCAAAACACAGTCCCGTTTCACGCGGGACATGGAATTAGTGGAAAAATATATCCACTATTTGTTTCCACTATGGGGTATTCGATTTGTGACTGTAGTGGACCATGTGGATACGGCGCTGCAGGGCAATAAAAAAGCGCGACAAATCAATGGACTCATCAATGAATGGTATCTAGAGGATTTGTCGGAAAATATCCGCGCAGTGTTTACACACAAGCGGCGCATGGGGCAATATATTGGGGCGCTGGCAGCGTATGGTTATAGGAAGGACACAGCGGACCGGCATAGACTTTGTGTGGACCCACCGGCAGCGGCAGTCGTGCAAGATATTTACCGCTGGTATTTAGAGGGAATGGGAAAACAGAAAATCGCCGACGAGCTGAATCGGCGTGAGATACCCAGTCCAGCGGCATATCGGGAAGGAACTGAGCGAAGCGTTTGGACCAAAACGACAGTGGGCAGAATTTTAAAAAATGAGATGTATACCGGCGTTATGGTGCAGGGAAAACGCCGGAAAGTCAGTTATAAATCCAAACAGATGCGGCAAGTGCCGCCGACAGAATGGGTGCGGGTAGAAGGGACGCATGAAGCGATTGTATCATCGCAGGACTTTCGCCGCGTGCAGGAATTGCTGCACTGCAAAATATCGGCACAGCAGCCGGTACAACATATCTCATTAGAAGGGAAATTGTTTTGCGATGTTTGTGGGGGAAAGCTGTATAAAATACGGGCAAAGTCAGGAATCTATCTGCGCTGCAAAAATTGCAAGGGTGTATCTATCACATGGGAGAATCTGCAAAAATTGCTTTTGGAGAAAATGCACCCCTGGCTGCCGGAGGAAGCAAGCGAAGGGTGGCTGCCGGTTTTGATAAAGAAAATAGAATTGGAGGCAGTAAACAGAGAAACAAAACAACAAGAAATGACAATTTATTGGAATATATAAGAAGATGTCTTTTGCTCTAATGGGCAGCAGGAGGCATCTTTTTTTTTAGACGGTAGCACCAGTTTCAAATGAAAAGGGATAGAAAAATTTTTTTCAAGAAAAAAAGGGTACGTCAGCCTGTGGTGACGTACCATCTACAAAAGCAGTTTTGAGCTTGGGGATAATCAGTCCGTCCAAAGAGTCAGGGTCGGAGGAACAATGAATGAGGTCGGTGTCAAGCCCTTTTTTTTGCGCTTCGGCGGCAATGGATTTCATCAGCGAGGATTTTCCAGTGCCGGGACCGCCTTTGATACAGTAAATATTTGCGGCGTCCTCCTGGCGCATGAGGTAATCGTAGTAGGAAAAAAATCCTTTCGCGGTGTTACCGCCTAAAAAATATTCTCGTTGTTGCATAAATAACCTTCCTTTCTATGTTGCAATTTGGACAATTTTGAAAAACGAACGCGCTGAGAACAGTAGAATAATATGCAGGAAAGAAATGGAATATGCACCATTCTCCGGATGGGCAATTTCGGTAGTGATTTCCACGAAATAAGCGCATTGGAACTGTATTCCTACAATATAAGAATTTGCATAGAAAAAGTGAGAAAATGCACATTGCAATCAAAAAATACCGCTGATATAATAGAATCACAGAACTATTATTTTTTGTATTTGGAGGTAGTTGAATATGGCGAAAACAGCAAAAAAGGGACTCCTGTATTTACTCGTATTTTGCATGTTGCTGGGAAGCATCCCATGCTTTGCGGCGGGTATGGAAAAGGAGCTGTTTGATTTAACATCACTTGGCATTATGCAGGGAGATGAAAACGGTGAAATGCATTTGGAGGGCGAGGTAACGCGCGCAGAGTTTGCCGCGATGGTGCTACGTCTGACAAAAATGGAAGATTTGGCGGATCTCTATAAAAATGATGTGGTGTTTTCTGATGTGCCGGCAGGAGAATGGTATACCGGTTACATCAATGGTACGGTAAATGCCGGATATATGAATGGATATTCCGAAGGAACGTTTGGACCAAATGACCCTGTGCTGTTTGAACAGGCTGCAAAGGTGCTTATAACCATTTTGGGATATGAACCGGTTGCACAGCAAAATGGAGGATATCCGAACGGATATACTATGACAGCAACCACAACAGGGCTGACGAAAGGTGCGGCAATCGCAGAGCCATTCACACGTGGTATGCTTGCAAAAATGTTATATAATGCTCTGGACATTGACAGAATGGGTATGACGACTACTGCCAGCGGGACACCGGGATACGAAGTGGTAAAAGGCGATACGCTACGAGATAAACATGAAAACGATAATGTGAATGGCAATGTATATAAAGAAAAAGGTATCGTGACAGCAAACGCTACCGTTTGGCTGGACAGTCCTGTTGCAGGTATGCGGGACGATGAGGTACAAATTGCAGGCACTATCTATAAAGTGGGAGAGACGAATGCTGCGGATTACATAGGGCAAGAAGTTGATTTTTATGCGGAACTGGACAGCGCGGACCGGCTGGTACTTAGAGCAGTAAAAGCGTCCAAAAACACAAATGTGCAGACGTTTGACGCGGGTGATATTGAGCAGTTTCATGCAGACCGTCTGCAATATTATGATAACGAGACAAATAAGAGCAACAGTTATATCAAGCTGGGCGGAGCGCAGGCAACGTTTGTCTATAACAGCAGCCGTATGCTGGAATCGGACGAATCCATTTTTGACATTCAAAACGGAACAGTAACAGCAATCGACAATACGGGCGACGAAATATATGATGTGATTCTGATTGAAGAATTTGAATCCGCGCGGGTTGACCATGTGAATGAAGGTGGGCTGACACTGGTCAAAGGCGAAACGATTTTTGGGGATAATAAAATTGTCTATGATGCGGACGACCGTGATAAATCCTATGATATCCGCAATGCAAAAGGGGAAACGATTGCGTTTAGCGACATCAAAGAGGACAATATTGTTTCTGCCAGTATCAGCGGTGACAAAAATACGCTGCGGCTGCGAGTATCAGATGTGCGCGCAGAAGGCGATGTACAGGAATTGCTGGAGGACAGCATGGTCATTGGCGGAACGGAATATGACATAGAAGATGGAAAAACTTTTGATGTGCAGCCAGGCGATAATATTGTCGCATTTTTGAACTATCAGGGCAAGATTTCTGATATCAAAAAAGGCGATACTAAAGCGGAATATGGCTATGTAGTTGAAATTGGCAATGCAGGTGGCATGGGCAACGTGCAAATGAAAATTTGCCTAGGCGGACCGATTCGCGAAGATGTTGAAATTGACGATTCTAACGAAGACAATGTTACATCAAAACCGATTTTAAAGGTGCAAAATAAAGACGTTATTATATTAGAGGCTGCTCCGGGAATGACAGTGAATGGAAGCAAAAAATCGCAGGAAGAACTGAGAGAATATTTTTCTTTGAATGTAAACAGATTGATTCGCTATACTACGAATGCAAATGGAGAGGTCAGTCGGATTGAATCACCGGAGCGGGATGGTATAGGGGAATATGTCTACTATAATGCTTATGAGAAAGTGTTTGGTGGACTGAACAACCGTGTGTTTGCAGTAGATGATACAACGAAAGTCATTTGTGTTTCGGCAAACGATGTGCCGGTGGAACAGGATTTGGACTATTTGTCTACAATGGAGCTGAACAATGGACAGCGGTATTCGGCGCTGGCATATGATGTGGACGAAAAAACAAAAGTGGCGGGAGCAATTGTGGTTGCCATCACGATGGACTACTATGCGCCGGGCGTGATTAACTCGCTGAGTAAAATTGCGGTTGCGTCTAAAATCACTTCTGTTACGAATGAAGATTTAACGCAGATGAAAAAAATCACCTTCTACAGCGAAGGGAAGGAAATGACATATAACACAGCAGAAATGTTTGCAAGTGAAGAACGCCGTCAAAATGTAAATAATTTGCAGGTTGGAGATGTATTCTTCTATTCGCTTAACCAATTAGACCAAATTGACAATGTGCAGGTGCTGCAAAACGTAAAGAATAACCCTGTTTATGGTAAAGAGGAAAGCGAAGGCAAACAGATTTATGGAAAAATTATCGATATTGAATATAACGAGCTGAACATGCAGAACTACCGCCGGGTGCACCGCGTAACAATTCAAACCAATCAGAGCGGTAGCCAGACGGAAGTGGTAGATATCAACGCAAGAAATACACCGTATATCTATTTATACGATACCATGGAGAAAAAGGTCAGTGTGATTAGCGTTTATGATATCACCGCAGGACGGGACGAAGAAATGTTTATCTATGACAATGGTGGTATCAAAGCGGTTGTTGTTGTGAAATAGGCGAATGATTGAAAAAGAAGGTGAAAACAATGAAACAGAAACGCCTACTGTGTCTGCTTTTAGCAGCACTTATGATGTTGGCGGGAACGGCGATTCCGGCGAGCGCTGCATCCAGCTGGGTTACTGTAGTAGACCAGAATTCCTTTGCCTCTTTAGCAAAGGTGAAAGAGGTATATACAGCGGAGGGAGAATCTGACACAACGGGAGAATTGTTGTTGCAAGACGGAAAGCCGAGTTTGAAACGATTGGGCACAATCAATGCAGGAAATCCTGTGAATGCGGTGCAGGAGATTCAGCCGCTGGAAAGTGGAAAATATACGATTTATCTTGATACCAAACAGGCGTATCAAGGAACTTACAAAATTTATTTGCGAAGTGCAGACGGAAAGGACAGAGTGCGAATCACTCGTTCTTATTATGGCGATATTCAGATATTAAAAGATGGTGCGACCGTAACGTGGGGACCGGAATTCCGAAATGCCGGTGATTTAACGCAGGAAAAAGCGCTGTTTAGTTTGAAGCTGGTAGTGGATGCGGACACGAATATGGTAAGCATTTATGGAAAAGGAACGCCGTCTAACGCGACAAAAAACCCATCAGGCTGTTTGTTGGCTGATTATAACGCTGCACAAAAAGATGATGAAGGTTATGCTGCCGTAGCAGAAGACATTGCTATGGGTGGCAGCGGCGCAATTTCTAGAATGGTATTCAGCTTGGAAAAATCAACCAAAGAAACACCGGCAGGCGCGCAAATGACGGTGGAATCCGTTCGTATCAAACAAGAAGTGGCGGATAGCTTTCAGTTTGATAAAGACTATTTAACAGAAAAAGTCGTGCTGAACGGACAAAATAAAGAAGCAGTAACAGGCAGCTTAAATTTGCCGAAGACACTGCCGGGCGGCACAAGCGTAACATGGGAAGCGAGTCCTGTCGGAACGGTTGATACGGATACAGGAGAAGTCACCCCGCCGGAAAAAGGCAGTGTGGAGGTGACGCTGACAGCGCACTTGACAGATGGTGTGCAGACGGAGGACGTTACGTTTCAGATAACGGCAATTGCTACAAAAGAAAGCTTGCTGAAACAGACGACCTATGACAGTGAAGCGAACTTTTTAAACGACTATACGGTGGCAGGTTCTGAAACAGACGCGGCAGTAAGTCTGGTAGATGGAAAACCAACTGTAACTCGTGTTGGTGCAAACAGCGGCGAAACGGTAGAAATCACGAGAAATCTGCCAGAAATGATGGACGGCGTGTTTGCGATTTATGCAGACGTCCGTCAGGCATATCGTAGCGTACATACCATTGGACTGCTACAGGATGGACAGTCACGTTTGGCAATCACCCGCAACCATTTTGGAAATATGCAGTCAGCGCAATACACCGGTGTGACATATCCCTGCCAGTTCCGTGGAACAGCTGGTTTTGATGATGCCAATGCACTCGTGCAGTATAAGTTTATATACGCGGCAAATACAGGGCGGCTTCAAATTTATTTGAAAGGGACGCCAACGAGCAATCAGGACAAATATGCCGCGGCAGAAAAAGATGAAGAGGGGTATGTCCTGTTCCACGAAACAAGCGTGAATCTGGGCGAAGGGAATACCATTAATCAAATCATGTTTCAGAGTACAAAAGGTGCGAACGATACAGCTGGACAGTCAGGCATTCAAGTGGAACGCGTCCAGGTGGATAAAATTGATTTTGATATTTTTGCAAAAGATGTAGCTTCTTTAACAGAGGATACGATTTTAAACGAACAGACAAAAGATGAAGTGCGTACAGCGCTGAATTTGCCGCAGGTATTGGGGTTTGGCACACCAGTGACATGGAGTGCACAGCCGGAAGGAATCGTTGATACCACGACAGGAGAGGTGACGCGTCCGCAGAGTGTGGATACGACGGTGAAACTGATGGCACAAATGGACGAAGTGGGCGGCGAAGCACGGCAGGCAACAAAAGAGTTTACTGTGAAAGTCATTTCAGAGGAAACCGACAATCCCAAACCCGATTATGGATGGGGAACACTGTTGGAACAGCCTGCTTACGCGGATGAAGCGGCATTGAAAGCGGATTATAACATGCCGAGCATCAGTGATGTGAAAACAGGGCTGTATAATGGTGCCCCCAGCATCGTCCGTGTGAATAAAGACAGCGGTGCAGATGCTACCATGTCGCGGGAACTGCCCAAATTAGAGCAGGGACTTTATACCGTCTATGTGGATACATTGCAGGCATATCGCGGAAGTTTTATTCTACGATTAACAAGCGGAGGTACTGAGAGAGTACGAATTATCCGCAACCATTTCGGGAATATGCAGTCTGCCCAGCAATCCGGCTATACCTATCCTTGTCAGTTCCGTGGAACGGCAGAGTTTGACGCGGCGGCAGCGCTTTTGAGTTTTAAATTTGTGATTAACGCTGACAATAATACTGTTAGTATTTATCTGAAAGGAACACCGACAAGCAATGCAGCAGAGTATACAGCCGCGGAAAAAGATAAAGAAGGCTATGTGTTGTTTGGAAACGCAGATTTAAAAATGACAGGCAGTGGCGCGATTGACGGACTGGAAATTACCTCCACAAAGGGAGCATCATCGGATACGGCGGGAAAATCCGGCGTGGCAGTCAGCCGTGTTACGGTTCAGAAAAAGCTGAGCAGTCCGTTTGATGCAGATGTCTATTCTTTACAGGAAACAGTGGTTTTGCAAGGACAAAATGCACAGGAAGTGCGGAGCGGATTGAATCTGCCGAAAGAATTGTACTATGGCACAAAGGTGCAATGGAGTGCACAGCCGGAAGGAATCGTTGACCTTGCTACTGGTGCGGTGACACGGGCGGAAAATGTAAACATGTCTGTTACATTGACGGCAACGCTGACAGAGCAGGATGTAGAAGAGCCGAGAACAGAGACAAAAACATTTCAACTATTGGTGATGAATTTGAGAGGCGACCGCGAAGCAGCGGCAGATGTGGCATTTGACAAAAAGGTGCTGGAAACAGGTGAACTGTTATCCTCTACAAAGACTGCAAATTTGCCGCTCTATGGCGCGAAGGGCAGCGTTATTTCGTGGGCAAGCAACAGTAATTTGGTGAAAATTGCAGCGAATGGCACAACGACTATCACAGCGCCGGAAGCAGACACAGCAGTGACCTTGACAGCAACGCTGAAAAAGGGTGCGGTGCAGGACACAAAAGTTTTTACATTTACTTTGAAAGCGGCGGGAACAGCGGCGGCGTGGGATACCACCAAAGCGGCGAACAGTATCACAGCGGCGAATATCAGCGATGATGACCTGATGGCGCTGACAACGCTAAAGACACTGCCACAGACGGATGCACAGACAGGCGCACAGATTGAATGGGTATCCAGCAACACAGATGTACTGAATCCCCAGACAGGTGTGCTGAGCCGTCCTGGCGGTGCGGATGAAGTGGTACAGCTCTATGCAGTTGTCACAAAATCCGGTGAATGTCTACGTTCTAAAAGGTTTGTGTTGAATGTTTTGGGGCAAAGACAGGGATTGCACTATTTTATAGACGAAACTTTTGAAAACGACAGCTATACACAAAGCGGAAATTGGACATTCGATGGAGCGGCGCAGCAGGAAAACGGCAAATTGTCTGTATCAGGCAGTAAAGCTTGTGCCGCACTGATAGCACCGGCATTTTATCATAGCCGTTTTGCGGCGTTCCAGATGGAATTTGCGCCAACAAGCGAGGGGGCGGTACGTTTCTTGAATGCGGAAGGCGAAACGGTGTTTGCGGCGAATATTGTGGCAGCGGGCAGCGGCTGGGCGCTGGAATATGATGGCTTTACAACCTATTCTATCTACGATAGCGGTGCACAGCGGTTTTTTCTTCAGTTTGATGCGGATATGAAAAACAAAACACTGCAAGTGAAGGTGAACGGAATCGTACTGGCAACCGAACAGCCTTTGCCGGAAAACGCGAACTTGAAAACAGTTGAACTAACTGTTAAAGGGACGCTGGATAATGTGAAAAGCTATACAACAATAGGTAGCGGACAGGATTCATTGCTGCAAATGTTGGCTTCCCAAGCAGATTTTTCGTTAGTGACATCGCAGGCGCAAAATGCAGTTACAAAGAATGTGACACTTAGCAGCGAGCCGGTGAAAGGAATCGGCTGCCGTTGGAGCAGTTCCGCACCGGAAACGATTGCGCTGGACGGCACAGTGACACGTACCAAAGGAACCGGTGCGGATGATGTGACTTTAACAGCAGAATTTTATTTGATGAATGCGCCGGAACAGACAGCAACGGCACAGATTGCACTGCGGGTGCCGCAGATTAGCGACGGCGGTTTAAATGCCGATAAAATGATTTATTCTAATGCGGAGCCGATAGAAGGCAGCAAATTAACAGATGTGATTGATGGAACGCCGCTGTCGGCGTTTATCACGAACGGTTTTGGGGAAGCAACAGAAATTATGTTCCATCTGGGAGGAGAAGTGGTGTTTGACAACATCATGCTCTATGAACAAAAAGTAAATGAAGCCTATAATATCAAAGATGCGGTTGTGGAAATCTCAAATGACAGAAGCCGCTGGACACAGATAGCGAAATTGGATGGCATTGGCGAACAGCAAGAAATTGCGCTGGACAAGGCAGTAAAAGCAACTTATGTCCGTTTTAGTTTCACAAAACAGGCAGATGCCCCCATTGCAATCGGAGAGATTGTCATTGCACGCGGCAGCGCGCTGGGTGGTCCAAATCCGCAAACGGATTTGGAGAAAATTATGGCGGCACTACCTACTAATTTCTATTTGACAAACTCCTTCACAGTACCGCTGACAGGGGAAAGTGGATGTATGGTGGAGATAAATAGCAGCAATCCACAGGCAGCGCAGGTGACAAAGGGCAGCGAAGCATGGCAAGTGACGGTAGTGCGTTCGGCAGTAGACCAAGCGGTAAATATCACGGTGAAATGCAGTGCGGATGGTACGGAACCGGCGCAGAAAACCAGAGCATATTCTGTGCAAAAGACAGGTTCTTCCA
>CATIYX010000116.1 GCA_949739095.1 uncultured Clostridia bacterium
AAATCGCCGCAAGCGATATGACGCTTGCGGCGACGTAGTGGCTCCCCAAGTTGGGCTCGAACCAACGACCCTGCGGTTAACAGCCGCATGCTCTACCGACTGAGCTATTGAGGATTATATATAACAGTAATTAGTATATCACAAACTATTTCCAAATGCAAGTATTTTTACTAAACTTTTAAATTTTGAAGTTCTCCACTCGGCGTTACTGCATATGCATGTGCCGTTACAACACTGCGAATGCGCTGATATTCTTTCATCAAATAGCGATATTTCGCCTCCACAGACTTCATTTTATAAATATAGAAATCCACCAAATCCTGATTTGCCGTTTCTGCAAACCCATTTTGCGCGATAACATATTCCTCGGTTGCCTGGTTAATGCTGTCAATCAATTCCAGATAGTACTTATTGGCATCTGCTTCCCGTTCCAATTTAGACCGCTTGATTTTTTCAACCATTTCCTGTTTCAGCATTTCGTTTCCTCCTTATGTATAAATAATGTTCTATTACCATTATATACATAAGCGCAAACAAATATACCAGATGCAGTCACATTCTCAGGAAAACTTATCCTTTCAATTCTTCCACACATTCCGGACAAATATTTTTTCCTTTAAAAACAAACACATTTTTTGCGTTTCCACAGAAAATACACGCAGGTTCATATTTTTTCAATACAATTTTGTTTTGATCAACAAAAATCTCTAGAGAATCTTTTTCTTCGGCAATGTTCATATTGCGACGCAATTCAATTGGCAACACGATTCTGCCAAGCTGGTCTACGCGGCGTACAATACCGGAAATCCCCTCATTTTCATCATATTTTTTTAACACAATTCTGTTATCTTCTACATAAATTTCCAGAGAATCTTCCACTTCTTTAATATTTAGTGTTTTTCTGAGTTCCTTTGGCAGCACAACCCGCCCAAGCTGGTCTACTTTCCTTACGATTCCTGTAGATTTCATTCTATTTCCTCCTGCAATTCAGTCGTATCACTTTTTGAAGCGTTACATATATTATATCACATCTGCGCAGCAGATTGATATAATTTTGTACATCTCCGTCGGTTGCTGCGTTCTATGCGCGGCGAGACGGAGACGCTTTCGCCCTTGCGCACAAATGCGGTTCCGAGTCGTATCCCGACGAGGAACTTCCGTTGTTAATAGTCGCTTTTGCGGCTATTATATCATAAATGACAAAATTAGTCAACTATCTCTAATATATTCTTATTGTACATTACTGAAATAAAAAGTTACCGAAATATTCCCTATTTTTCTCACATAAACTTAACCATAAACGTGTCGGCAAACTTCCTTTCCATCTTAATATAGCCAGTATTGCCAGCCTTATTCCCTGAAATGAGGTGTAAAAAATGTTAAATATAATTTGGGCAGGTATGATTTTACTTTCTATCGTCATCGCCGTTTTCACAGGACGCCTGGAAGCTGTGGCAGCGG
>CATIYX010000117.1 GCA_949739095.1 uncultured Clostridia bacterium
AAATAAAGGATACTGCATTTTTTAGGAAGCTGCCTCTACGATTTTATAATAAGTGCGGGCGGTCAGCAGATAGACCACCACATAAATGGCTGCAAAGAATGCCACTGTTGCGGCAGTACACAGGAAAAATAAAAACGTATCAGTCAAATGGAACGCCAATAAAAGATTTCGGATTACGCTGAAAGCAAACAGAATGTGTACCACCGCGCCGGCAAGCGGCAGAAAAAAGACGGTTAAAATCTGTTTGTTAATTGTTTGGCGCACTTCTTTTTGGCTCATGCCAACCTTCTGCATAATAGCGAATCGGTCATGGTCGTCATATCCCTCCGATATCTGTTTGTAATAAATAATCAAAACGGTTGCCATCAAAAACAGAAAGCCGAGAAAGACACCCAGGAATAGAAATCCGCCATACATGGAGAACCATTCCTGACGTACGATGTCAATGCCGCGCATAGAGAATTCCGGAAGCACTTGTTTGATATCGGAGTTCAGTGCATGATAAAAGGCGGTATGGTCTTTGCCATCTTGCTGCGTAAAATTGAAAAAGGTTGTATACTGCGCTGCTTTGTCTTGTTCATTCACCAGCATAGTGGAGATTTGGTCTAGTGTTTCCATGCTGTTTACAACAAGATAATAATTATCAAAAGAATTAGCGGTGTTCTTTTGTGCAATAAGGAGAGACGCCAATTCTTCTTTTATCTGAAAGGTTTGAGTCCCCAATGTTAAAGATGGTTGACCATAGTTTTCTCCTTCGGAGAAAAGTAAAACTTCTTCCGGACGCAACGTGGTAGAATTGCCGCTCATGGCGTTATAATCTTCTACAGGCAACACTTCAAAAGCACAGGCACTGCTGTTTCGGACAGAATCGGAAGGTTGGAACTGTCCATTTTCGTGTAATGCCCAAAAGGAAATGCTGCGGTAGGAAACAGGTTGGGTGATATCAATGCCCGAAGAGGAGACCTGTTTTTCAATCAGGATTGTCACCATGTTTTTCTGGTTTGCATCGACAGGATAGTGGATTGCCACATCGTTGGGATATAAGGAACGCAGCATATCGCCAGCGCCAAGATAGAGTGACGATGTGGAGGAGAGTGTTACCAGCACCATAGTGCTGAGGATGCAGATGGTAGCTAGACCAACGGCATTTTGTTTCATACGATACATCATACTTGAAACGGATACAAAGTTACGAGGTTTATAATAAAACCAGGTACTTCTTTTCAGTAGCTTCAGCAGTTTAATGCTGCCGGAAGTAAAGAGGGCATAGGTACCGATAATTACCAACAAAACCGCAAAGAAAAAGAGTGAGATTGCATCCAGTGGCGTATCTACTGTGACAGCAATGGTATAACCGCCGCCCAATGCGGCAAGACCGACTAACGTTAAAATCCAGGACGCTTTTGGCTCTTTTTCACCTTCATTGCTACCGCGAAGCAATCCGATAGGATTGGACAGCCGGATATGCAGCAGATTTACCAGCAAGGTTACAAGAAAGATGCTCAGAAAAAGAAACGTGGTGTAAATAGCGGCGGAAGGCGTTATTATGAAGTCTAGGGTAAGCGGCGTTTTCATTAAATGCAGCAATGTAAGAAAAACCAGCTTGCCAAACAACACGCCGCCGAGCAGTCCTACAGTAATTGCCAAAAACGCAGTAAACAGTGTTTCGTAGGACAAAATTTTTGCAATATGGCGTTTTTCCAGCCCTAAAATACTATATAGTCCCACTTCTTTTTTGCGGCGTTTCATAAGAAAACTGTTTGTATAAAATAAAATAATTAGCGAAAAAATACCAATAATGACAACACCAAACTGGAAGATGGATTCAAGTACGGCAGCACCCGGCATTTCTGACAATCCGGGATTGTAGCGCAATGTGAGCATATTGTAGAACATCAGAACGCAACCAATGCAGGCGAGCAGATATGGCACAAAAGTACGTCGGTTATTTTTCAAATTTACCAGAGCAAGTTTGAGATACATCGTGTTACGCATGTTGCTCACCTCCCGCCTCCAAAACGGAAAGTGTATCGGATATTTGCTGATACATTGCATCGGAGGAAAGCGCTCCACGGTAAATTTGATGGAATACTTGCCCGTCTTTGATGAACAAAACCCGTCCGGCATGGCTAGCGGCGCGTAGACTGTGTGTTACCATCAGGATGGTTTGCCCACTGTCATTGACTTCACAAAACAAGGAAAGAAGCTGCGTGGCAGCCTTGGAATCCAGCGCACCTGTCGGTTCATCAGCAAGCACCAGTTCCGGGTGAGTAATCAGCGCCCGAGCAACAGCGCAGCGCTGTTTTTGACCGCCGGAAACCTCATATGGAAATTTGTGCAGGAGGGATTCAATCCCAAGTTGACTGGCGATGGGGACCAGACGGCGTTTCATTTCAGAAAATGGTTTGCCGGAGAGCACCAGCGGCAGAAAGATGTTGTCTTGCAGGGAAAAGGTGTCCAGCAGATTGAAATCCTGAAAAACAAACCCCAAGTGGTTCCGACGGAACGCAGATAGGTCACGGTCCCGCATAGTGACGATGTTTTTTCCGTTTAACAGCACTTCGCCGCTAGTCGGTTTATCCAGTGAGGCGAGTATGTTCAAAAGCGTTGTTTTACCGGAACCAGATTCGCCCATGATGGCGACAAATTCGCCCGGTTCCACGGAAAAGTTGACACCAGACAACGCTTGCACGTGGTTTCCGCCGAAACGTGTCGTATATATTTTTCGGATGTTGTTGACTTCTAGAATTGGCATAATGATTCCTCCTGTCAATGAATTAGTTTAACGAGACACCCCACTGTCATATATGACTAAACAGATGTGGGAGGCAGCTCTCTTATACCTAATTATAACGGAATTATCCGCCATTTGCCATAGATTTAGCTTACAAGATGAGGGTGCAACCTTACAATTTTGTAAGATTGCACCCTCTGGGCGGCGGTTTATTGTACAGTAAAGATAGGGATATTAGTCCAACAGCTGTATATGTGCAGGAAATGTGAGGGATACTTTGGTGCCGCACCCCACTTCTGAGGTAATGGAAAGCGAAATAGACAGTTTTTGGGAAATTTCACGGCAGAGATACAGCCCCAAACCGGAAGCTTTTTTATCCATACGTCCATTATAACCTGTGAATCCTCGTTCAAAGAGTCGTGGTATATCCTCCCTGCGGATACCAATTCCGGTATCTTCAATCATCAGCGTAGTTTGTTTTCCAGAGATGGCATAAATATGGACGCCACCTGAAGTAGTATATTTCAACGCATTGGAAAGAAGTTGTTCTAAAATAAATACCAACCATTTTTCGTCTGTCAGAACGGTTTCAGTTGTTTCTTCCACTGTCAGTGACAATTTTTTAAAGATGAAAACACTGGCATATTTTTTGACTGCCTGGCGGATGAGAGTGGAAAGTGGAATTTCTTTCAGCAGTAGGTCGGAGGATAGGCTTTCCAGTCGTTGATAATAGAGTGCCATTTGTGTATATTCTTCTATCTTAAACAATTCCTGTTCCAACTCTCGCGCAGAAAGCGAGTCGGATTGGAGCAGCAGCCGCATGGCAAAAAGTGGCGTTTTGATTTGGTGCGTCCAAAGAGTGTAGTAGTCCAGCATTTCTTTTTCACGCGCATCAGCTAACGAACGTAGATGGCAGTTTTTGGAATATAGCATGTGGAGCAGTTCCTGATAGTCCGATTCCAATAGATTGCCGGCGGATGGTAATGTGCCAAGGTGTGCTTCAATGCTCTGCAAAACATTTTGCAGAGCAAAATGTTTTTTGGCAAAGCAATAGAAATCGTAAGCGCCAAACAAAAAACCAAAGAACATACAAATAAAAGAGGCATAAAGAAGCGGTTCCAAGGGGTATCCATAGAGATAGCAAACAACGCTAAAAATGAGCAGGATAAGCAGTGTGCCAAAGAATAATTTTGTGCGACGCTTGATATACGCACAGAGCAGAGAACCCCATTTCATGTCAGGTCACCTACCAGATAGCCGAGTCCTTTTTTTGTTGTAATATAGTCTGTTAAACCGATGGACTCCAATTTTTTGCGTAGACGGGTCATGTTGACAGTCAGGGTGTTGTCATCCACAAAACTGTCGTTTTCCCAAAGCCGCTGCATAATGGCGTCACGGGAAACGGTATGTCCTTTGTTTTCTAATAGAAGTTGTAATATTTTAAATTCGTTTTTCGTAAGTTCCAGTTTATGGTCCTGATAGCGGATGGTCGCGTCTCCAAGATTTAACACCGTACCGCGATGTTCCAACAAAGAAAGTTCGCCCTGAAACGAATATGCCCTACGCAGCAGCGCCTGTATTTTGGCTAAAATAACGCTGAGGTCAAAAGGTTTTGCGATAAAATCATCGCCACCCATGCTCATTGCCATGACAATGTTCATATTATCTCCAGCAGAAGAAATAAAAATAATCGGAACTTTAGAAAGTTTACGGAGTTCGCTACACCAATAAAATCCATTAAAGTATGGCAGAGAAATATCCAATAAGATTAACTGTGGTTCATATCTCAAAAATTGATCCGTAATATGTGCGAAATCGTCTGCAATATACGTGTTAAATCCCCATTTGGATAAATATTCACAAAGCGCATTTGCAATAGTTGTATCATCTTCAATAATCATAATTTTGTACATAACGCTGCTCCTTTCGGGAGGTATAGTGTAAATGAACTTACTTTATTATAGCGGAAATGATATAAAAAAACAAGAGAAGAGTGATAGCGGATGGAGAAAATAGTGAAATGGAAGAGGAGATTATGCTATAAAAAAGCGGTACACCGAAAAGGTGTACCGCGAAATGATTCTCTAAAAAATATTACCAATAAAGTTTCCAATCTTTGTTGTAGTAACGCATCAGCGCTTCCATGTAATAATAGTCGCCCCAGATATTACATTCATCTACGCCGTTGCCTTTGCCATCAGCGCCACGGACCGGTTTTGCATAAACTGCATGTAGAAGAATACCGTTGGATTCCGGTGTGGTAACCGTTGTATAATTTTCGCTTAAGCTGCGGACAATCGCTGCGCAGGCATTTTCGTAGACCGGTTTGTAATCATCGCCAATATGTTTTGCGATTTCCATCATACCGCAGACAGCGATTGCGGCGGCGGAGGAAACACGTTCCTGTCCACTGCCATCTCCGAAAATCAAATCCCAATAGCAAATATAGTCTTCCGGCAGACGGTTCAAGAAAAAGTTAGATACTTTTTCTGCTGTATCCAGGAAATTTTTATCTTTTGTATAGATATAGGACAGCGGCAGTCCATAGACACCCCACGCCTGCCCGCGTGCCCAGCTGGAGTCATCAGAGAATCCTTGATGGGTTGCACCGTGGTCCGGAGCGCCGGTTTCCGGGTCAAAATAGAAGGTGTGGAAAGTGGAACTGTCCTCGCGGATGACATTTTCGAGTGCGGTTTTGGCATGATTATAACCGATTTCATAATATTTTTTGTCGCCTGTCACTTCGCTTGCCCAATACAGCAGTGGAACATTGAGGTAGCAGTCAATAATCAAACGGTATGCTTTCGGATCATCCACAGCGCCCCATGCCTGGATGAATTGTCCTTTTTCTTTATAACGGGTGATGAGTTTATCCGCAGCTTTAATCGCTGTTTCTTTCATTTTTTCGTTGCCAGTCAGCTTGTAACCTGCAACACAAGACAATGTGTATAGGAAGCCTAAATCGTGATGGTCTACACAGATTTGTTTTTCAATGCGGTTTGCAAAATCTTCACATTGAATTTCTGCCACCTTGCGGTATTTTTCATCGCCGGTATATTCATAGGCGAGCCACAGCATACCGGTCCAGAAGCTGTTGGTCCATTCAATGTTGTCAATTGCAGGATATACATTATTTACACTGGCAGGTGCCGGATATTTGTGAGTAAAGGTATCCAGACTTTCATCAATTTTTTTGATGATAAAATCCAGCGCATTTTTAACCTCTTCTTGGGTCAGCGGCGGAATGTTTTCAAATTTTGCTTTGTTTTTAATTCCCTCATCTGTGATGTTTTTCATGGAACAAACTCCTTTTCA
>CATIYX010000118.1 GCA_949739095.1 uncultured Clostridia bacterium
GTCCCTGCCGGTCTGGGTTCCCCCATGTTCCGTAATGTGGAAAGTGTGGTTTCCTCTTTCCTTTATGCCATTCCGGCAGTCAAAGGCATTTCTTTTGGCAGCGGTTTTGACTGCACACGCATGAGCGGAGAGGAAAACAACGATACCTATTATTTGGACGGCGGTGTGAAAACACATACCAACCACAGTGGCGGCATTCTGGGCGGCATTACAAACGGTATGCCAATTGTGGTGCATACTGCTTTTAAACCTACGCCGACCATTGGCAAGGAACAACGGACATTTGACATTCACACCATGCAGGAGGGTGTATTAGCAGGTAAAGGGCGGCATGATCCTTGCATTGTCCCGCGCGCTGTTGTCGTTGTCGAATCGGCACTCGCAATTTCCCTGATGGATTTATGGCTGGATGAATATCCTGAACAAATATAGATAGGAGATATACAAATCATGGAACTGAAAGAGTTACGGGAACAAATCAACAAGGTCAACCATCAAATGCTGGACTTGTTCAGTCAGCGGATGGAGATTTCCGCCGGTATTGCGCGCTATAAAGCGGCGCACGGACTACCGATATTGGACGAAGCACGTGAGGCGGAAATTCTGCAAAATGTCGCAGCGGGCGCAAATGAAAACTACCGTTTTGAAACAGTGGAAATGTTCCGCACACTGATGAACCTGAGCAAAATGTATCAACTGAATATTGTTATGGCAGACTCACCTGAACAGCCGGATGCGGCATATCCGCCAGTACTGCCGAGTGCAAAGCAGGTAGTATTCTATGGCGCGGAAGGCTCTTATACATGGGAGGCCATGAAGTCCTGCTTTGGCGACATTACAGCATTGCCGGCTTCTTCATTTCGTGACGTTTTTGAAACCTTAAAACAAGGCAAGGCGGATTATGGTATTGTCCCCATTGAAAACTCTTCCACCGGTTCTATTTTTGATTCCTATGAACTGTTTTGTGAATATGGCTACCATATTGTAGGTGAAACCAATTTGCGTATCAGTCATAATTTGATGGGACTACCCGGCGCTAAAACCGCGAATTTAAAAGAAATCTACTCCCATCCCCAACCGTTTATGCAATGCGAAGACTTTCTATCCGCGCTGGATGTGAAGCTGACTCCCTATTATAACACCGCTGCCAGTGCGAAAATGGTTGCAGAATCCGGTGATAAAACGCGCGGCGTAATCGGCAGCAATAGTAGCGCAGCCTTTTACGGTCTGGAAATTCTACAATCTGGAATCGAAGATAACCCCAACAATTATACGCGCTTTGCCATTGTATCAAAAGACCTTTTGATTTGTCCCGGCGCATCCAAGGTAAGCATCGCATTTTCTTTAAACAATGAAAGCGGTAGTTTGTATCACATGCTCAGCGTCTTTGCAAAACATAATTTAAACCTCATTAAACTGGAATCACGTCCCTATCCTGCCAGCAAATGGAAATATTTGTTTTATGCAGATTTTGAAGGTCACCTTTCCGAATCCCGCATTGCACAGACGATTTCTCTGCTGCAAGCACAAACGCAGGATTTCTTTTTACTGGGCAATTATACAGGTGTGCCTTCTGATCCACAAGGAGAAAAAATATGAACTTTCAAATTGAAGAATGGTTAAACCAATTCATACAAAAATGTACGATCGCTTTTTCAGACCGTCTATGCCTAATTGGGCTACAAGGCAGCTATGGACGCGGCGAAGCGACGGCGGACAGCGATATTGATATGGTCGTTATTTTGGATACGCTGGATACCAACGACTTGAATACTTATCGGCAACTTGTCGCCTCCATGCCTTCGTCTGAAAAGGCCTGTGGTTTTTGTAGCGGAAAACAGGAATTGCTACATTGGCCCCGTTACGACTTGTTTCAATTGTTGCATGACACGCGGGTGCTCTATGGTTCTTTTGATGGTCTCTTCCCTTCGCTCCAGCAACAAGATGTGCAGGACGCCATTCGCATTGGTGCGGCGAACCTCTACCATGCGGCATGTCACAGCTATCTATATAACAAAACGCCCACAGCAAGTTTGTCTTCACTTTACAAAGGCACATTTTTTATTTTACAGGCGCTTCATTTCTACCGGACGCAGCAATATATTTCCCAAAAGCAGGAACTTCTCCCTCTGCTTTCCGGCGCGAACGCGGAAATCTTAGAACTATGTATCAATCGACATGAGACTACCTACTATTCTCCTGCCGAGACAGAAGAAGCTTATCAAAAATTGATTACCTGGTGCAGCAGGCTTCTCATAATCTCATAAACATAGAAAAGGACCGGATTTCAAATGAATTCCGGTCTTTTTAAAAAATGAATTTTTTGATGCCTTGACTGAGATACGTAATTGGAATACATAATAAAAACCAAAGCGCCGAGTAAGTCAAACAAATCTGCCCATATAGGTTCATTGGTTGGTCGGAATAATCCCATACCTGCATATGCAATCCCCTATTGACAACGCATCCGACAATAAATTCTACCGCTGTTATTACCAGTGCACCCCAAAGGCATTTTCCCAGCAGTGGCATAGCCGGATAACGCATACAGATGGAATAGATAAACCAAAAACAAACTCCACCGGTTAGTGCCATGGTCCAATGGGTAAATCCTCGCCACAGAATTTCCAGCAAACTATATCCCACCGCGCCAATGCAAAACACGATTAAAAATTCTTTTATTTTCATTTTCTTGTCACCCAAACCATAGCATTTCCAAATCGTCTCATTTTATGTGTGTTTCATCATAAATCACGCTAGAAACACATAAGATAATGGAAGGGCTTGTTTCATTTAGAAAGCGCAACATTAGACCATTTTCCCCGTATTTCCAATTATTTCGTTCATTTATGGCATTTTTTTGAGTAACAGACTCTAGACACTTTTTTTGAAATATGGTATAATGGGCATATAGCTCTACTATATAAAATAGGAAGAAACTTTTTCCAACCATTCATATGAATGTCATTAGATATATTTATTCTTAAAAATTGGCAGGTCAGGAATACAAAGAGAAGAAGGTGTCAAATTGTCTTTACATATTGGAATAGATGTCGGTTCTACCACGGTGAAAGTGGTGGTATATGACCAAGATACTTTATTATTCAAACACTATGAACGGCACATGTCCAAGGTTCGTCAAAAAACCATTGAGGTTTTGGCAATGGCAAAAGACGTGATTGGTGGACGCAATGCTACAGTATCCATATCCGGTTCTGCCGGACTGGGGATTGCCAAAGCGGCAGGACTGGAATTTGTGCAGGAAGTTTTTGCAACAGGCGAAGCCATTAAACGCTGGGATGATTCCATTGATATCGTGATTGAACTAGGCGGCGAAGATGCAAAAATCTTATTTTTGACAGGCGGTTTGGAGGAACGAATGAACGGCAGTTGTGCTGGTGGTACCGGCGCGTTTATTGACCAGATGGCAATGCTGCTGGGCGTTTCTTTGGAGGAACTGGACACATTAAGCCTCAAGCACAACAAAATTTATCCAATTGCCTCACGCTGCGGCGTGTTTGCAAAATCAGATATTCAGCCGCTGCTAAATCAAGACGCGGACAAGGCGGATATTGCCGCCAGTATTTTTCAGGCAGTGGTGGATCAAACCATCACCGGTTTGGCGCAAGGTCGCCGCTTAGAAGGCAAAATTGCTTTTTTGGGGGGACCACTATACTTTTTTCACGGTTTGCAGGAACGGTTTGTAGACACACTGGGACTGGATGCAGCGCATGCTGTTTTTCCTGAACTCAGTCAGTTTGCCGTTGCCTACGGTGCAGCAATGCTGTCTATTTCAAATGCAGAAACCTTTTCTTACCGCGAACTGCTGGCACGTTTAGAAAACGCTGCAGAGCAATCCTCTACGTGCCATAAAAATCCACCGCTATTTACGTCGGAAGAAGAATATGAGACATTTCGTGCACGCCACGCCAAAGCCTCTGTACAACAGGCAGACCCACATAGCTATCATGGCGGCGCATATCTTGGCATTGACTGCGGCAGCACCACGACAAAATTAGTACTGATTGGCGAAAATGCTGAGATTTTATATCAATATTATAGCTCCAACAAAGGGAATCCTGTGGACGTGATTCACGAGCAACTGCAAAAGGTTTGGGAAATTTGCGGCGACCATATTACCTTGCGCGCCAGCGTTGTCACCGGCTACGGCGAAGAACTGATTAAAAGTGCGTTTCACATTGATGAAGGTATTGTGGAAACCGTTGCACATTTCAAAGCAACACAGTTTTTCTGTCCCGATGTGGATTTCATTTTAGATATCGGCGGACAGGATATCAAATGCTTCCATGTGAAGAATAATTCCATCGACAGCATTATGCTCAACGAGGCTTGTTCCTCCGGCTGCGGATCATTTATTGAAACATTTGCAAAATCCATGGGCTATGAAATCGAAGAATTTGCCCGTCGCGGTTTGTTCTCCAAAGCGCCCGTCGATTTAGGTTCCCGCTGCACAGTCTTTATGAATTCTTCTGTGAAGCAGGCGCAAAAGGAAGGTGCAAGCGTGGAGGATATTTCTGCCGGTCTTTCCATGAGCGTTGTCAAAAACGCAATTTATAAAGTCATCCGCGCTCATAGTGCAACAGAACTGGGTGAACACATTGTCGTACAAGGCGGCACTTTCTATAATGATGCGGTTCTGCGCAGTTTTGAACAATTGTTGGGTCATAATGTGATTCGTCCCTCTATTGCAGGTCTCATGGGCGCTTATGGCGCAGCATTGTATGGACGCAGCCTGGGACTGAAACATTCCTCTACCCTTCCAGCACAAGAATTAAAAACATTTACACACACCTCCAAGGCTGCAAATTGCGGCATGTGTACCAATCGCTGCAGTTTAACTATCAATACATTTGCAAATGGTGAAAAACATATATCCGGCAACAAATGCGAACGGCCTCTGGGACAAATGACAAAAAATGATGCGCCGAATTTATATGAGTATAAACTAAATCGTATCAAAGCGTTAAAACCAATTTCCGGAACGCGCGGTAAAATTGGTATACCGCTAGGACTGAACATGTATGAGAACCTCCCTTTCTGGCACACGTTTTTAAGCGAATTGGGATTTGAAGTCGTCACTTCCGAAATTTCTTCGGTTGACCTCTATCGAAAAGGTCGTTATTCTATCCCCTCCGATACGGTTTGCTATCCTGCAAAACTGATACATGGACACATTGAAGATTTGCTGGAAAAAGGGATTACCACCATCTTCTATCCATGTTTAACCTATAATTTCGATGAAAAAAAAGGCGATAACCACTATAATTGTCCTGTTGTTGCCTACTATCCTGAACTGCTTCAGGCAAACATTTCAAAATTGAAGGACGTGCGTTTTCTCTATCCCTATTTGGGATTGCACCGTCCAAACGATTTTGTAAAAAAAGCGACGGCTTTTTTCTCTAAAACATTCGGCGGCTTTTCCCGCAGAGAGGTAAAACACGCAGCAGATAAAGCATATGCCGTCTACCATCAGTGGCATGAAGACATCAAAGCGGAAGGCGCACGTGCGATTGCCTATGCAAAAGAACATGGCGCACAGATGGTCATTTTGGCAGGTCGCCCTTATCATATTGACCCTGAAATTAATCACGGCATTGATAAGCTAATTCATTCCTTCGGCATTGTCATTTTGACAGAGGACAGTGTCGCGGATTTGGTGGAACCGCAGCAAGTCAATGTACTGAATCAATGGACCTATCATGCCAGACTCTACAATGCGGCGAAATATGCCACACAACATGATGATATCGAATTGATTCAATTGGTATCCTTCGGCTGTGGACTAGATGCTATCACTACTGATGAAGTCCGCAGTATCCTAGAACAGGAAGGTAAACTGTATACACAGCTTAAAATAGATGAAATCAGTAATTTGGGCACGGTCAAAATCCGTATTCGCAGTTTGATCGGTGCAATTGATGAACGGAAAAGAACCAGCGAAAGGAAGGCGGCATCTTATGAATCAAAAGCAAACTGAATATCCGGTATTTACAAAAGAAATGAAAAAAACGCATACTATTCTGGTACCGATGATGCTGCCCATTCATATGACGCTGATGGCAGAAATCCTGCGACAGGAGGGCTATAATGTTGATATTTTAACCAATGACGGACACGGCGTCGTAGATGAAGGTCTGCGGAGTGTACATAATGACGCATGTTATCCCGCGCTGCTGGTCATTGGACAATTTCTTGACGCGCTGCGCAGCGGAAAATATGATCCACATAAAGTAGCGCTTATTATTACACAAACCGGTGGTGGCTGCCGCGCCTCTAACTATATTTTCCTTCTGCGCAAAGCACTGGAGAAGAGTGGCTATGGCTATGTTCCGGTCATCTCACTCAATACGCTGGGCTTGGAAGAAAATCCCGGATTCCAAATCACCGTTCCCTTGGCAATCAAAATGCTCTATGCTGCTATTGTGGGCGATTTCCTCATGCTGGTATCTAACCAATGCCGTCCTTATGAATGCAACACCGGCGACACAGACCGTTTGGTGCAGCAATGGACACAGCGTATCGTAAAAAGCTGGAATGGCAAAAGACTGGTGCGTTATCGCATCATTCGCAAATGGTACAAAGAGATGTTGCATGACTTTGCGCAGATTGAACAGCGCAAATCTCATAAAATTAAAGTGGGGATTGTCGGTGAAATTTACGTGAAATATTCCCCCATGGGAAACAACCATCTGGAAGAGTTTTTGCTCTCCGAAGGCGCAGAAGTTGTCGTCCCTGGACTACTGGATTTCTGCATGTATTGTATCTATAACGGTATTGTGGACCGCAAGCTCTATGGTGGTGGAATCATGCGTTATCTGGGCAGTCAGTTAGCGTACCTCTTCTTCCTAAAGAAACAAAAAGATGCGATTCGTGCAGTGCAGAAGCATGGTGTATTTCGTCCTGCTATGTTATTTTCCCACACCAAAGATTTGGCGGAACAATATATTGGCAAGGGTATGAAGATGGGCGAAGGTTGGCTGCTCACGGTAGAAATGGCAGAGTTAATCGAAAGCGGCGTACACAATGTCGTTTGTACACAACCTTTTGGCTGTCTGCCCAACCACATCGCCGGCAAAGGCATGATACATAAAATTAAAGCGGTACATCCGGAAGCAAATATTGTGGCAATTGACTATGATCCCGGCGCAAGTGAAGTCAACCAGCAAAACCGCATCAAATTAATGCTGGCAAACGCGCGGACGCAGGATTCCGAATTTCAGTCCGTTACCTCTTCCTATCCTGTACAGTCTGCTAAAAAACGTGACCGTAAAACAGCACAGGCTGCACATTAAATCTCAGAGACTCGAACTTCATGCAGTTGTTCGAGTCTCCTATGCTTTAACATAAGAAAAAGGAGGACTCTACATGGAAACAGGCGTCCTTTGTAAAACGATTTTTTTCTTTTTTATCTATAGTTTCATGGGATGGGTCTGCGAATGTATCTATTGTTCCATTCCTGCGCGGAAATTCATCAACCGCGGATTTCTGACAGGACCGCTATGTCCTGTTTATGGTTTTGGTGCATTACTCGTCATTTGGATGCTGACCCCTGTGTCCGGCGATATCGGTATGCTGTTTATCTTTGGACTATTGGTGACCTCTGCTCTTGAATATGTTACCAGCCTCTTACTGGAAAAGCTGTTTCACATGAAATGGTGGGACTATTCTACAAAGCGTTGCAACATTCATGGACGCGTCTGTCTGCTGAACTCCGTTCTGTTTGGCATATTATCTGTTCTGTTGATGAGTGGAATTCACCCTCCCATCCAGCGATTGGTAAATGTACTCTCTCCGACTGCTTTACTTATAACCGCCTACGCTTTTTGTGGCATTTTACTGTTGGATTTGTTTACATCTGTGCATGCTACCTTACAGCTCAATGGAAAACTAAAACAACTGCATACTGTGCTGGAGGAAATTCAGGAAAAATCTGTGCAACGCCACCACGAATTTGGCGAAAAGCTGGCGCGGCTGCGCGAGCGGCAATTTATGCTGGAACATCACCATGTATTTTCTCACCGCCGTATTCTGCGCGCATTTCCACATTTAAACTCAACGCGATACCATGAGGAGGCTGCACGGCTGCGAAAATCATTGAACGAAACATGGGTGAAATCAAAGAATAAAGTAAAAAACACATATCATGATAATCGCATGTGTAGGAAAAAATGATTTATTGCAGTAACACTTTTTTGTGAATTATAACTTTTATGATTTTATTTCTCTTACAATTTCAGTTTCCAACTCCAAAGATGGAATATGTCCGAAATGATTTTTATAATTGCGATAAAATGTTGCATAATCTGTAAATCCGCATAATAAATAAGCTTCATATGGTTTTATACCTGTTCTTATCAAACGCTGGGCTTTAGCAAGCCTTTGCAAATTAATATATTTTTTGGGGCTCATATTAATATTATCTATAAATAAATGATGTAAGTGACTTTTGGAGACATAAAGTTCTTTACATATTTGTTCAACTGTGATTTGAGTTGTATAATTATTTTGTATATATTCAATGGCGCGATTCATCAGCGGATTCGATGAAATCAATTCAGCATTTAGCTTATTATACGGCACTAATGCCAAATTAAATATGAGCTCTTCTATTAAATTTGAAATAAGCCTTTTCAAATTGTTGCCTTCAAAATTACTGTAGTAATAATCAAGTTTTTTAAATATATCTATAATATAGTTGTTTCCTTCAAAATTTATAATATCTAAATCTTTCGGAAATCTTTCGAATACTTTATTTGCCATTATTTTTTCATCAAATAAAATATTATATCTTTCGTAATCTTGATTACTATCTATAAAAATGCCGTGTACAACCATAGGTCTAAATATTATAAGATTATTCTTCTTTAATTTATAGGTTTTTCCGCCGATTTTTCCCGAAACATCACCTTTCTTTAAAAATATTATTTCACAAATATCATGTGTGTGAAAGTCAAAAGTAGTATTATCTGGATTTTTCCATAGGATATGGTTATACAAAATTTTCTTATCTTTATAGCTCGATATTACGCTATATGGCATGAATACCCCCTCTTTTCTAGAACAAATACATTATACTATTTATTTTATACGAAAAATACATTTTTTGCAATATAAAAAACGATTTTTTCATATATACATTTTAAAAAATACACATTATAATAAAAATGTAACCAATACTTACAATATTGTCAATTTGGAGGGAAAAACAATGATGAAAGAATTGAAAAAAGATGGTTTGAAATGTAAAATTTTTGAAAACCGCGATTTGATGGGAAAAAATGCAGCAGATGATATTCATGATAAAATTATTGAATTACTAAAAGAAAAGCCGCTTATTAATATGATTTTTGCTGCGGCTCCATCTCAAAACGAGGTTCTTGCGGAGCTTGTAAAAATGACCGACATTCCGTGGGAAAGAATAAATGCATTTCATATGGATGAATACATAGGTCTCAGTGAGAACGCACCTCAAAGATTTGGAACATTTCTAAAAAATGCTATTTTTGACAAAGTGCCGTTTAAAAGCGTAAATTTAATTAATGGCAATGCCTCTGACATAGATGCTGAGTGTGCGCGTTATACTAAATTATTGAAAGAAAATCCTGTTGATATTGTTTGTTTAGGAATCGGAGAAAACGGACATATCGCCTTTAATGACCCTGGCGTGGCGGACTTTCATGATATCAAATCTATAAAAATTGCAGAGCTTGATCATATTTGCCGTAATCAGCAAGTAAACGATGGATGCTTTCAAACGCTTGACGAAGTACCGAAATACGCTCTGACACTGACAATTCCGGCATTGACTGCTGCAAAATATATGGTTTGTGTGGTACCATCAGATAAAAAAGCGGTAGCTATAAAAAATACGATGACAGAAGAAATTAATGAAAAATGCCCGGCAACTATTATGAGAAAACATAATAACGCAGTATTATATTGTGAAAAGGACAGCGGACAATATTTGCTGTAAATGTGGTGATATACTATGATAACGGCTATAAAAAACGGAAAAGTACTATTAGAAAATTCTATTGCTGAGAACTTGAATATTTATATCAACAATTCAAGGATATATAAAATTACAGAAAAAGAGATACCATGTGAAAAAATAATAGATGCCGGTGGAAATTATATATCGCCGGGATTTATTGATATTCATACTCACGGCGCAGGAGGATATGATTTTTTGGATCAGTCAGAGAAGGCATATTCAGCAATTGCAAAAAAACATGCCCGCCACGGTACAACTGCGATAGTTCCTACATTGACATCTGTAAATACAGCACAAATGAAAGCGGCAATTAAACTTTTTAAAGCAGCAAGAAGCAAACAAACAGCCGGAGCAGCACTTCTCGGACTTCACGCAGAAGGACCATATCTGGCTGAAAGCCAAAAAGGTGCTCAAGAGAGCCGTTTTATTCGGGATTTCGATAGTGAAGAATATCGCGAAATATTAGAATTAGGTAGAGATTATATTCTGCGCTGGAGTGCGGCGCCGGAGAAACATGGTTCAAAAGCTTTTGCGCAAGAAGTTTTAAACTATGGTGTGTTACCTTGTATAGGACACAGCGATGCGGACTATGACTGTGTAAAAGAAGCTTTCAAAAATGGTTTTACACATGTAACACATCTCTATTCCTGCACAAGTACGGTGCATAGGAAAAACGCTTACAGATATGCCGGAATTGTAGAGGCGGCATACTTAATCGACGAAATGACAGTAGAAATTATAGCCGATGGAATTCATCTGCCTCCTCCCCTGCTTAAAATGGTTTATAAATTCAAGGGTGCGGATAAAATTGCACTTATTACTGATTCCATGAGAGCTGCCGGTATGCCTGACGGTGAAAGCGTTTTGGGAAATTTAAAAGACGGCTTAAAGGTAATTGTTGAAGACGGAGTGGCAAAACTGCCCGACAGAACTGCTTTTGCAGGAAGTGTTGCAACCTGTGACAAATTGGTTAGAAATATGGTTACGCTTGCGGATGTACCATTGACTGACGCAGTAAAAATGGCAGCGACAACACCTGCAAAAATTTTGAAATTAAAAGGAAAAGGTGCGTTAAAAGAAGGTCATGATGCCGATATTGTGATTTTTGATAAAAATATTAATGTGCAGCAAACAATCGTAAGCGGCAACGTGGTGTTTGATGCGAGACAATGTGAAGGGGATATTATATGAAAAAGTTAAATGTTGCAATAATAGGTCAGGGCAGAAGCGGCAGGGATATACACGGAGCTTATTTTAAATCAGTTGAAAGAAATTCTCATTTTAACGTTATTGCGGTGGTAGAACGCGATATTGAAAGAAGAGACAGAGCATTGGAAGAATACCCGGGCTGCGAAGTATTTGAAAATCATTCCCAATTATATGGCAGAACCGACATTGATATTGTTATAAATGCAAGTTACTCAAATGAGCATTATCAGGTTACAAAAGATTTGCTTGAACATAATTTTCATGTGGTTGTTGAAAAACCGTTTGCAAAAAACAGGTATGAATGTGATAATCTCATAAGAATAGCGAAAGAACATAATGTAAAATTGGCGGTATTCCAGCAGTCATTTTTCGCACCTTTTTATATTGCGGCAAAACAGAAAATTGCTAGCGGCATTTTGGGAGAGATAAAACAAATTGATATAAGCTACAGTGGTTTTTCAAGAAGATGGGACTGGCAGACAACGCAGGTTAAAATGGGTGGAAATATATATAATACAGGTCCTCATCCGATAGGTCTTGCATTGGGATTTTTGGATTTTGACAATCAGTGTAAGGTAGTTTATTCAAAGCTTGATCAAGTTTTATCAAGCGGCGATTCGGATGATTATGCAAAAATTATTATTACGGCACCTGAAAAGCCGGTTATTGATATTGAAGTAAATTCAAACGATGCATACCCTGTTCCCCATTTGAAAATACTTGGGTCAAAGGGGACATATCAATCAACATTATACAAATATGATATGAAATATATGAAAGATGGTGAAAATCCGCCGCGCCCGTTGGTTTTAGAGTCATTAAAGGACAAAAATGGATTGCCTTTGTATTGCAGTGAGGAGCTTATTATTCATGAGGAATTCGGAGAATTTGACGGCGATGCATTCACTACAGGAACGGAATTATTCTATGATATGATGTATGACGCTATAGCAAACAATGTGCCATTATCAGTTAAGCCTGAACATGCAAGTAAAATCATAAGTGTTATCGAACAGGTTCATGCAGAAAATCCGCTACCGGTTAAATTTTAAGAGGGGGAATTACGCGATGTATAGAATTGCTATACTTGGGTGTGAAAATTCACATGCCAACGTTTTCTTAAACTACATCATAAAAGATGGTTTGTATCCCGATATAACTGTGGAAGGTGTCTACAGCGATGATTATGCAGCAGCACAGAAGCTTCATGACGAATACGGTGTATATGCTGCAAAATCATATGATGAATTTGCAGGAAAGACAGATGGGATTATTATTACTGCACGCCACGGTGATAATCACTATAAATATGCAAAACCGTATATTGAATATGGTATACCGTTGTTTATAGATAAGCCTGTCACAATTTCCGAAAACGAAGCAAAATCATTTATGGAAGCGTTAGAAAAACATAATGTCAGAGTATGCGGCGGTTCTGTATGTGTGTTTGCAAAAGAAATTCAAAAACTGAAAAAGATTGTCCAGCAAAAGGAATACGGCATAATTTATGGTGGCTTTTTACGTGCACCTGTTGATTTGAATAATGCATACGGCAATTTCTACTTTTATTCACAGCACCTTGTTCAAGTTATGACAGAAATTTTTGGTAATTTTCCCAATTCCGTTAAGGCTTACATAAACCACCAAACAATAACTTGTGTTGTAAGATACGATGATTTTGATGTTTCGTTAGAATTTAATGATAAAAATTATTTGTATTATGCTAATGTAAGCTGCGAACAAAAGGTTTTAGGCTTTGAATATGGTCTGGATGGCTGTTTTGAGCATGAATTTGGATCATTTTATCAATTGTTGACCGGAAAAGAACAAACAAAAACTTATGAAGAATTTTTTGCGCCTGTATTCATCATGAATGCAATTGACCGCTCTCTTCAAAGCAATCATGAAGAGCCTGTAAGGAGGATGCAAGATGTCTGAAATATTACTATCCGCATTTGCAGATGAATATTCATCAGATTTTACCGAACAATTGGAAGAACTTAGGAAGCTTGATATAAATTACATCGAATTAAGAGGTATTGATGGAAAAAATATATCGGAATTGACGGCAAAAGAAATAGCAGAATGTAAAAATAAGCTTGCACATTATGGCATAAAGGTCTCTTCTGTCGGTTCACCTTTAGGCAAAATTCAAATTGACCGTGATATCGCTTCTCATGTTGAATTGAGTAAAAAAGTATTTCATACAGCGAGAGAACTTGGTTCGAAATATTGCAGAATATTTAGTTTTTATATTCCGGAGGGAAAAAATGCAGATGAATATAAAGAACAAGTTTTTGAAGCTACGGGCAAATTACTTCAGGAAGCAAAAAGCTTCGGAATAACACTCTGCCACGAAAATGAAGCCGGAATTTACGGTGAAAGTCCGGAGAAATGCCTTGCTCTCCTCTGTAACTTCGGCGGAGAACTTAAATGTGTATTTGACATGGGCAATTTCGTACTTGATGGCTTTGAAGCCTATCCATACGCATATCATCTTTTAAAGAATCACATTGCATATTTTCATATAAAAGACGCTCTTTCGGCAGGTGCAGTTGTTCCACCGGGCAGTGGAGAAGCAAAAATACATGAAATTTTATCTGATTATAAGACTTATAAAAAAGATTTTATTATTTCAATTGAACCTCATTTACAAACTTTTGACGGTTTAAATGCGCTTGTCGGAAAAAACTTTGATAATCCGTACAAATACGAAAACGCAAAGATAGCCTTTGAGGATGCTGTTTCAAAATTAAAGAAATTGCTATAAATTCACAACACAAGGAGGTCAATTATGCTTGCCAATTTCGCCATTATCGGATGCGGACGGATTTCTGTCAATCATCTTGATGCTATAAAAAATGCTCCACATGCCAGACTTGTCGCAGTTTGTGATATCATCGAAGAGAAAGCAAAAATGGTCGCCCTCGAAAATGGTCTATCCAAATGGTACACAAATGCGGAAGAGATGTTAAAAAATGAAAAAATTGACGTATGCTGTATTCTTACTCCCAGTGGCATGCATTGTGAACACGTCTGTCTTGCAGCAAAACATCGAGTGCATGTTCTGTGCGAAAAGCCTTTGGACGTGACAAAAGAAAAAATGCAGAAAATGCTTGATTGCTGCAAGGAAAACAATGTTAAAATTGGCGCTGTTTTTCAGCGTCGTACGCATGACGGCGCAATTAAAGTAAGAGAACTTGTGCAAAGTGGAAAAATCGGGAAAATTATGCTTGCTGATGCATCACTCAAATATTACAGAAATCAAGAATATTATGACAGTGACGCTTGGAGAGGAACTTGGGAACTTGATGGTGGAGGTGCACTAATGAATCAGGGAATTCATGGCATTGATATGCTTAGCTGGTTAATGGGAGGGATTAAATCAGTATATGCCAAATGTGCAACTCTTTCGTGGAATATAGCTGTTGAAGACACTGCAGTTGTAAACGTTAGCTTTAAAAACGGTGCAATAGGTGTTATTCAGGGAACTACTGCAGCATATCCGGGACTTGATACCATTTTTAGTTTGCATGGTTCTAAAGGAAGTATTTCTTTTGGAGATAATGGTCTATATACATGGGAATTAGAGGATAAAAGTATTAAAAAACCCGAAATTTTAGACTCTATGGGTGGAAAAAACTGTCAATATATATCGACCAATAAAGGACATGCTCTTCAAATTGAAGATATGGCGCTCGCTGTTATAGAGAATAGAGAGCCCATGATTACAGGTGAAGAGGCAATGAAAAGTGTTGAAATTGTTTTAGCAATATATGAATCTGCAAAGACAGGCAAGGAAATTTTTCTTGACTAAATGGTATTTATAGATAATTGCTTTGCCCAGTATCGTCAAAAGCACTCCCCATCTTTTCTTACTACAACATCGACAGTTTTGCATTTTCATCAAACGCCCAAAATATAACTACATGCATTTTGAACATTTTCCAATATATTCCTCCGCTATGCTGATATGGTATCACAAGAAAAACAAACAGTCAACCGTCACACCGTCACAATCTATTTTCTCATTTCATTAGCAAGAAACTCCCCATAATACACAAAAGGCAGGAAGTTTTTCCTGCCTTTTGATCTGTTTTCCCATTAGATAGGATGTGTCATATTTTCCATATCGACCATATCGCCATCGATTTTATATTTCTGTGCCCGTCTAAATTCAAAGTATTTCTCAGCGACCTGACCAAACAGTGCATAAGACAGAACATCTTCATCCTGTTCTTTCCACTCTTTCATTTCGCTTTCCAGTTGTTTCAATTCCGGTTTGATTAAATCTGCCGGACGGCAAGTAATCGCTTCTTCATCGCCGATAATTTTCTTGCGGATTTCATCACTAATCGGTACAGGTGTTTTTCCGTATTCACCACGGACAACGCCTTTAGATTCTTTACTAATCATTTTGTAGCGTTCGCCCGCCAATACATTCAAAACTGCCTGTGTACCAACAATCTGGCTGGACGGTGTTACCAGCGGCGGATAACCGAAATCTTCTCTCACGCGTGGCACTTCTTGCAGCACTTCTTCAAATTTATCAGTTTTACCCTGCTGTTCCAATTGAGAATACAGGTTAGACAGCATACCACCCGGTACCTGATACATTAATGCGTTGATATCCACTTCCAGCATTTTCTGTTTCATCAGTCCGGAATCCAGATATTTCTGTCTCAACGGTTTGAAATAGTTTGCAATTTCATTCAATTTCACTAAGTCCAGACCTGTGTCATATTCTGTTCCTTGCAACGTTGCCACAATCGGTTCTGTTGCTGGCTGAGAGGTTCCCATTGCCATAGGTGAAATTGCCGTATCAATCACATCGACACCCGCTTCAATCGCTTTCAGATAAGTCATATCACCTACGCCGCTCGTGAAGTGCGTATGCAGTTGTACCGGCACTTTCACTTCGCTCTTAATCGCTTTCACCAAATCATATGCTGTATAAGGAGTGAGCAGAGCAGCCATGTCTTTGATACAGATGGAGTCTGCACCCATGCTTTCCAATTCCTTCGCCAGTTTTGTAAAGGATTCAATGTTATGCACCGGACTGGTCGTGTAGCACAACGTTGCCTGTACATGTCCGCGTCCTTCTTGTTTTGCATATTTTTTCGTTGCTTCAATCGCTGTTTTTAGGTTTCTGATATCGTTAAGCGCGTCAAAAATACGAATGATATCCATTCCGTTCGCCAGAGATTTCTGCACAAAATATTCCACAACATCATCTGCATAATGCTTGTAACCCAATATATTCTGTCCGCGGAACAGCATTTGCAACGGTGTTTTTTTCGCTTTATCTTTAATTTTCCGCAGTCTTTCCCACGGGTCCTCGTTTAAGAAACGTAGACATGCGTCAAATGTTGCACCGCCCCACGCTTCCAGAGAGTGATATCCAACTTCATCCATTTTATCAATAATCGGTAGCATATCTTCCGTTGTCATACGTGTTGCAATCAAAGACTGATGTGCATCACGCAGGACAGTTTCAGTGATACCGACTTTTTTCTTAACTTCATTCGCCATGATGATTTCCCTCCATTCATCGTCAGTTTATTAATTTGCCAGCATCGACAAGAACACACCTGCTGCCACTGCAGAACCAATTACACCTGCCACGTTTGGTCCCATTGCATGCATAAGCAAAAAGTTTGCCGGATTTTCTTTTTGTCCCACTACCTGAGAAACACGTGCTGCCATCGGTACGGCAGACACACCGGCAGAACCAATCAGCGGATTGATTTTGCCGCCGCTGAGTTTGCACATTATTTTTCCGAACAAAACGCCGCCCGCTGTACTCAAACAGAACGCACACAGTCCCAGCACCACGATACCAAGTGTTGCCGGTGTCAGGAATGTTTTTGCATCTGCCGTCGCACCAACGGAAATTCCTAAGAAAATCGTGATAATGTTCATCAGTTCATTTTGTGCAGTGTTAGAAATACGCGACACAACGCCACTTTCTTTCATTAAATTACCAAGCATCAGCATACCAACCAGCGGAACCGCATCTGGAATAATTAATGCCACAATTAATGTTACCACAATCGGGAAAATAATTTTTTCCGTTTTGGACACTGGGCGAAGCTGTTCCATTACAATACCCCGCTCTTTTTTCGTTGTCAATAGCTTCATAATCGGCGGCTGGATAATTGGAATCAACGCCATATAAGAATATGCCGCAATCGCAATCATACTCAGCAGTTCCGGTTTCAACGTTTTAGTTAAATAAATTGCAGTCGGGCCATCTGCGCCACCTATGATACCGATAGACGCTGCGCCGTTGATGTCAAACTGCGCAAACTGTTCGGGAAAACATCCCCCCAGTAACATTGCACCGATAAAAGCAATAAAAATACCAAGCTGTGCTGCTGCACCGAGCAAAATGCTTTTGGGATTTGCAATCAGCGGACCGAAATCCGTCATTGCGCCAACGCCGAGGAAAATGAGTGGCGGATATATACCAAGCTTAACGCCTAAATATAGCCAGTCAATCAGTCCTCCATGTGCTATCATTTCAGTAAAATTAATACCTTCCGCCGTAAAATATTCTTTATGCATTACACCGCCCAGCGGTAGATTGGCAATCAGCATACCAAACGCAATGGGCAGCAACAGTAATGGTTCAAACTTCTTCACAATTGCCAAATAGAGCAGCACGCAGGCAATTGCAATCATAATCAGCACTTTCCAGTCACCAGCCAGAATTTGTGCGATTCCTGATTTGGCAGCAAAGTTTTGAATCCCTATCAAAAAATCATTCAAACCTCTACACCCTTTCTGTGTTTATTTTTTGGGCTCTCCGCCTTCGTATTAGCCCAGCGCTATCAGTGCATCGCCACTGTTGACAGACGCGCCTTTATCTACCAGAACTGCTGCAACTGTACCATCACTTGGCGCTACGATTTCGTTTTCCATTTTCATCGCTTCCAGAATGCAAAGAACATCGCCTTTTTTCACGCTCTGACCATTGGACACATTCACGCTTACAATGGTGCCGGGCATTGGCGCATTCA
>CATIYX010000119.1 GCA_949739095.1 uncultured Clostridia bacterium
CGAACTGGCACAGTCGCACCGCGCGGAAAAATGGTCTCCGCTCTATCTTTCTATTTTAGAAAAATATCTGCGGGCAGCAGTCTATTCCAGACAAAACATCTTTTGTATTACCATGGAGGAAATTTTTGATTTGGATGAAACAGGTATACCTGTTTTAAACGAAGCGCATTTAGAAACAATGGTTACTGTCGCGAAACGCGCAGGTATTACACTGTTCCACGGCGGCGCATTTACAGTACGCCACTGCTCTCAGGCAGACGATGACGCATTCTATGCCTCCATTGACCACAGCGCGCTGAAATCGCCGGATGAAATTGCAGAGATTTACAAACACAAAGCATTTGACGCATTTGACTATGGCAAGGAAGCCCACGTTGGTATGACAGGAGAAATGATTCCGGGCAGCGCGGGCGAAAACACACTGAAAAACATGGCAGAGCAGCTCTATGCCTGGCTTACCGCGCATGACCTTACGGAAAGCTGGACACAGTGCTGTTTGGATGAGCCAAATGAAGCTTTAGAAGGCGCATACCGCCGTATTACAGCAATTGTCCGCGCTGCTATGCCGAATATTCCAATATTGGAGCCTACACTGGTGGGACATCCACTGGAGGGAACTATGGATATTTGGTGCCCCTCTTTAGACCAATATGAACAACAGATTGATTTTTATAACAGCCGCGTCGCAGCGGGCGATAAAATTTGGGTTTATTCCTGCCTAACCCCAGGTGCAAACTACTGTAACCGTTTGCAAGACATGGAACGTTTGCGTCAGGTATGGCTGGGCTGGGCGCCTGCAAAATATACGGATATTGAAGGGTTCCTGCACTGGGGTGGCAACTATTATCACGGCGAGGGCGTGTTCCGCCACCAAGCTGGTTCTTTCTGGGAAAAAGTGCTGGAATTCCACCCTAAATATGCGATGTATCTGCCGGCAGGCGATGGCGCGATTTTCTTCCCGGGACACGATATGCCGCTGATTTGCACCCGCAGCGAGGCACACCGTATCGGTCTGGAAGATTTGTGTATGCTGGAAACGCTGCGTGCACAGCGCCCTAATGATGCAGCAGCGTTGATTGCTAAAGTGTTCCGGAAATTCAATGATTTTGAAAAGGATGTCGCCGTTTACCGCCGTGTGCGCAAAGAATTATTGGAAGCTGTCATGCAATTGGATTAACGGAACCATTTTGTTCCGCTGCTACGATAAAAAAATAGCGTATCTCATAGAGATACGCTATTTTTTGACCGCTTAGAAACAGTTTATATGGATAAATTTAATTTATCCCGCAATGCACGCACCGCTCTGCCGCGGTGAGAAATACTGTTTTTTGTCTCCGCGCTGAGCAGTCCGAATGTCTGATCATAGCCATCGGGTAAGAATATCGGGTCATAGCCGAACCCACCCTCCCCCTGCGGCTGCTGTGTGATAACGCCTTCACAGGTTCCGCGCGCCGTCACCTGCCGCCCATCCGGATATACCAGTGCAACCACCGAAACAAACCGCGCTGTTCTTTTCTCCACATTTTCCATGTCTTGCAATAATTTTACCACTCGGTCCGCATCCGTTCCCGGGGCATAACGTGCACTATAGATACCGGGCGCTCCGTCCAAAGCATCCACTTCCAAACCTGAATCATCTGCCAGCGCGGGTAATCCGCTGAGATGGCAGGAATATTCCGCTTTTATTCGCGCATTTTCTTCAAAGCTGCCCCCCGTCTCTTCTGGGTCTGCTTCCAGCCCTAACTCACGTAATGAAACAATTTCAAATAGCCCCTCTAAAATTTCTCGAAACTCCCGCAGCTTCCCTGCGTTATTTGACGCCAACACCACTTTTTCCATTTTTCTTCCTCCATTTATAGTTCTTTTGTTGTCCATTTTCCATGTGAAAACCGTGCCAAATTAAAACTCATTCGCATATACTGGTCAATCAGCAGGGCAATCCATGCACCAGACAGCCCAAGAGAAGCCACCATGCAAAGCAACCATGTCAGTGTGGGGCGGACAATGGCAATGGATAAAAATGCCGTCAATGCCACAAATTTGGTGTCACCCGCACCACGCAAACTTCCGGTCATCACCACCTGTGACGTCTGCGCATGGGTGGTAAAAGCAATAATGACCAAAATCACTGCCCCCTGTGCAATAATTGCCGCTTCGTCCGTAAATAACATCACCAAAAAACGCCGTCCAAAAATAAACAGGAAAAAGAGCAGCGTTGAGGCGGCAAACGCAACGCGCTGTGCCGTTTTTCCATAGATAATTGCCATATCGCTGCGGCGCGCACCCAAACTCTGTCCCACCAATGATGCCGCCGCAATGCCAAGCCCGTCTCCAAAACTGAACGACAAACTGATGATGTTCATACAGATTTGGTGCGTGGAAAATGCAATAGTTCCCAACCGTGCCACAATTGCTGCATATACAAAAAAGCCAACGCGCATAAACACCTGCTCTACCATGGCGCCACTACTAATGTTCATAACAGATTTGACTGTTTTTCGGTCAAACGCCCATCCATGCCATCCTTTAATAGTTAAAAAAGTATCTTTTTTTGTCACAGACCAAACAGACATCACACACGCCACCAGATTACCCAGCACAGTCGCCAGCGCTGCGCCCGCAACACCCATCTGCGGAAATCCCAAATGGCCGCCAATAAGTAGATAGTCAAAGAAAACATTGACAATATTTGCCGTCAAGTTTGTCCGCATGGATATTTTTGTGTTGCCGCAACCCCGCTGCGCCGCATTGATAGTCAAACTGATGGAAGTGAGCATAATGCCGCACATCAGCACGCGAAAATAGGTCACGGCATCTTTTAAAATATCCTCTCCCGCCCCCGCAATGTGCAGCAGAGGCGTGGCAAATAAAAATCCTAAAACGGAAAGCAGCAAACTGATTCCTACACTTATCACCAAAGATTGCTTCAGGCAGGCAAGTGCACCTTGCCGGTTGTTTTCCCCGCGTCGCCGCGCGACAACTGCTGTAACGCCTACATTTAGCGACATAATAAGTGCCATCAGAATCAGCTTAGGCTGATTGGTAATACCAACTGCCGCGATGGCTTCCGCACCAACACCGCCAACCATAATGGTATCCACTGCCCCAACCAGCGTTACCAACACGGATTCCACCGCTGCCGGCCATGCTGTTTGCAGCGTCCGCCGATAGATGTCCCTGCTAACCGGAATTTCTCCCCGCCGCTGTTTCGGTTTCACCATATATTGTGGAGAAAGCAGCCGTTTTACTAGCTGCATATCGTCGCCTTCTTTCCTTATATTCGCTCTATTATCTATGATATATAGTGTAGCGCAATTCCGGTATTTTTGCAACCCTTTTACAAAAATATTCAACTTGATAAAAACAACTGGTATTCCCGCGCAAATCATGGTATAATAGTCACAAAGTGACTATTATAAAATCAAAAGCGCCGCCGAATTGTTTCATCGCTTCGCTCGAAACCGGCGATGCACGAAATTATACCAATCTGCTCCGCAGATATGGTATAATCATATTATTGTCAAAACGAAAGAGGTATGACAGATGAAACAGCAGGAACAATATATGCGCGAAGCGTTACTGGAAGCACAGCGTGCATATGAAGAAGGCGAAATTCCCGTTGGTGCTATTGTGGTACAGGATAATAATGTCATTGCCCGCACACACAACACGCGCGAGCAAAACCACGACCCGTTAGGACATGCAGAGCTATCTGCACTCTCAATGGCAGCTGAAGTTCTGGGACGCTGGCGGTTGGATGACTGTGACCTTTATGTGACGCTGGAACCGTGTCCCATGTGTGCAGGCGCTATTTTGAATGCCCGTCTGCGCCGCGTTTATTTTGGCGCATATGACGAGGTGCTGGGCGCTGTCGGCTCTAAATTCAATTTATTTTATGACTACCGTTGGCCTACGGCAATCCATTTCGCGGGCGGCATTTTGGAAGAAAGCTGTCGCGAGATTTTGCAGTCTTTTTTCCGCAGCCGCCGTAAAGAATAAACTGCTCTCATAAAAAAATAATGTTTTTCGGTTTCCGTAACCATGCCCACCGGTTCTGTGTATTTTTCATCAATATGTGCAAACTAGTGATATGGATTTTTAGATTAACACCGATTGATTTTATATTATTTTTATGATACAATAGACGCATTGTGTTCCGCCAGAGCGCAATGAAATGAAATTTTGGGGAGACAGTTTATGGTTGGCAGCATTTTAAAAAAGGGAAAAGACATCCTGCCTGGGTTATTAGTATGTATTGTGATTGCGTTGGTTGCTCAGGGCGCAGCGCATTTCGTGCCGTCCATTGGTGCGGCGTTGATTGCCATTGTGATTGGTATCATTGCAGGAAACACTGTTTTGGGACAAGCGTTTTTGGACAAGGGTACAAAATTTTCTGAAAGCAGATTGCTCGAAATTTCCATTGTCCTCATGGGACTTACACTCAATTTAACCGATATCATGGGCGTTGGCGTAGGTGGCGTTGGATTTATCATCCTCCAGATGGCCGGTACCATTGTAGCGGCATGTCTCATCGGAAAACTATTGGGTTTTGGACGGAGGTTTTCTCTTTTGATGTCTGCCGGCAACGCTGTTTGTGGCTCCTCTGCCATTGGTACTGTCGCGCCTGTTGTCGGCGCGGATTCCAAAGAAAAAGGAATCTCTATTACTATAGTCAACGTAACCGGTACCGTTTTAATGGTTTTACTGCCGGCATTAGCCGGTCTCCTATACCATCACGAAACACTGCACACCGCTGGACTGATTGGCGGAACATTGCAATCCATAGGGCAAGTGATAGCATCTGCAAAGTTTGTAAATGATGAAGTAGTAGAATTGTCAACAGTATTTAAAATTATCCGTATCATTTTTCTGGTATTTGTTGCGCTTGCATTCGCCAAGGTAAACACTGATGACACAAAATCGCTTTTTTCCAAAAAACAGCATACAAATGCGCATGTTAAAGCAGGAATTCCGTGGTTTATTATCGGCTTTTTCCTGCTGAGCATTGTCACTAGTTTTGGGGTTGTTCCTCAGTTTCTTTCTCACGGCGCAAAACTGGTGAGCAATCAATTTGAAATCATCGCGCTGGCTGCGATTGGTATGCGCGTCAAGTTCCGTGATTTGGTACGGGAGGGTCCCAAAGCCATGTTATACGGCGGTATGGTGGGCGCATGTCAAATCTTGCTTGCCGTTCTGCTGATTTTCATATTATTTTAATGTCTACGCTTTCCGTCTCTATATGGAAAGCGTTTTCTTTTGAAAAAGTTCTTCCGAACGGTTGCATTCCATCATTTCCCATGATATAATAGTCACAAAGTGACTATTATATCATGGGAAAGCGTCGCTGAATCGTTCCCCGCCCTAAGACGGCTCGGAACCCTCCCGCGTGCGCAGGGACGAAAAATCAATGAAATGAGGTATTGTAAATCATGGCAAACTATGAAGTGGACATGAATTGGGTCAACGAAACCTGGGAGAAGGTTTCCAAAAAAATGGCAAAGGTTGCGCCGGAGGTGGGTGCCGGATTTCCCTATACCACCAAAGACGGAAAATATGTAAACGAACACAATGCTTCTTGGTGGACTAACGGTTTTTGGGCAGGTATGATGTGGCTGATGTACAAACAAACAGGAGATGAAACCTACCGTAAAATCGCTGAGGGCTGCGAAGAACTGCTGGATGGTCCCATACAGGATTTCAACGGACTGCACCACGACGTAGGTTTTATGTGGCTGCTCAGCGCCGTCGCCAACTACCGGCTGACCGGCAATGAACTGTCCAAAACGCGCGGAATGCATGTTGCAACACTGCTTGCCGGACGTTTCAACCCGCAGGCAAAATTTATTCGTGCTTGGAATCATGACAAAATCGGCTGGGCAATCATTGACTGCATGATGAACATTCCGCTGCTCTACTGGGCAAGCGATGAATCCGGCGACCCGCGGTTCCGTCAGGTTGCAATGATGCACGCGGATACCGCTATGCGCGCGTTTGTCCGCCCGGATGGCTCCTGCAACCATATCGTCAGCTTCGACCCTGAAACAGGCGACATTTTAGAAACACCCGGCGGCCAGGGCTATGAAAGCGGTTCCTCCTGGTCTCGTGGACAGAGTTGGGCGGTATATGGTTTCACGCTGAGCTATCTCCATACCGGAAAGCAGGAATATCTGGACACAGCAAAAAAAGTGGCGCATTATTTCATTGCCAATTTGGATGAAACCGGCGTTCCTGCTGTTGATTTCCGTTCCCCTGCCGGCGACGATATGAAGGACTCTACCGCAGGCTGCATTACGGCATGTGGACTCATTGAGCTTTCCAAAGCGGTGTCGGAACATGAAAAAGCAGTATATCTGCGTGCAGCAATGAAAATTTTACAAGGCATCGAAAAACATTGCTGCAACTATGACGATAATGAACAATCCATTGTTCAGAAAGGAACAGAAGCCTATTTCAATGAAAACGGCATTCATATTCCTATCATTTACGGAGATTACTATTTTATAGAAGCGTTGTCCAAACTCAAAGGAAATGACATTTTATTCTGGTAAAAACAGAAAGTTTGTGCCATACTAATGGCATAAGGAGGGTATTGTCATGAGAAATTTAGAATTTGTGGAAGAATTCCGACGGGAAGCGCAACATGCACTGTTCACCAAAAAACAGGCAATCGCTGTCACTATGCGGCTGCTGGAGACGGAACTAAAGAGCGATGCGAACACTGAAGAAGAAAAGAAAATCCTTGAAGGTGCGATGCAACGTATTGATTTTCACTATCTGGACACAACAAGCAGCCGGACAGATGAAATTTTAGATGCGGCGGATGTGGCGCGAATCAGCGCGGAAAACATTGCCGATGCGATTGATGTTGTGGTTTTTGAAACGAAAGGTTTGGAATAACAGACAGTTTGACCGGCAGTGCAGGATGAAAGTTCTGTGCTGCTTTTTTCTATCTTTTTTCCAATCGAAAAACACTACATTTCAGCAGCCACACGACATATTACCGCATGACCGGATTTATGTTGCATACCATTCTCTTGATGCACCACTCCAGAACTTTAAGATACTAGAATTTCTCTTTTTATCTTGCCTTTTCCATTTATCTGTGTTATACTAAAATTAACCACAAGGGTATCTACTACGTGGAATAAATTGGATTGGGAGATTACATATGAAAAAAACATGGATAGCAGGACTGATGGCAGCCGTGTTGCTGCTCTCAGGCGGCTGGGTATTGGCGGAGGAAACCGTAGAAACCTACAGACCGATTTATTTTAACGGCGTTTTGCTGGAAAATGCACAGGCATTGAAAGTATTGCCCACATCATATGACGATGGTGATTATCTTCTGCGGGGACAGTATTTGCCCTATGCAGCGATTGCACAAAAGCTGGGTTATACCACTACTTATGACAGTGCAACCGAAGTGGTGACTTCAGTCAAAGGCAATAATTATTACCAATTTGATTTGAAAAATCACACAACCTATCTGCTGAAAAATTCCAGTCCCATCTATTTTTACGATACATATGGTGAATGGAACGGAACATTTTATCTCTCTATCGGCGCTATGCAGCGTTTGCTGGATATCAAAGTTGAGTGGTGGACACCGGACGCCGTTCATATTTATGATATCGATACACTCACGCAAACCGTCCGTCCGCGTTTTGACGCTTTTTATGCGTGGCTGGAACAAATTCCGAATTTGGACGCATATACCTGTGAAGGCAGCGAAACGATGCAGTTTACTGCCGGCACCAAACGGTTTGGTATTCAATTAAACGGCGGTTTGGACAGCAATCTGCGTATTCAACGGAACGGACAAGAAGTTCTTTCCACAGCCAGCATGACACCAAACGGTCTGCTCAATCTGCTCTCCGTCAGCTCTGTTTTTGATGCAGATAAATCCCGCTACTATTTGACTACACCGCTCTCTGTCGGTGTTTATCAAAATCAAGACGGCATTTTTGTTTTGACGAACAAACTAGAGAATTATCAATTTGCCAGACTCATCCCTTCCTTGCGAAATCAATGGTATTTATATGAACTGAGCGCTTTAGACGATTCCTATAAACGAGGTTGGCTACAAGTACCAGATAATGCATACAGCACTTTCCCAAATCGGCTACGCCTGCTGCAAATAGCAAACAAGGACAATTGGGATGTGGATTACCTGCTGCGTTCACTTGTCTCCAGTGCGGTATTTCAATATGGCGAGCACGGCATGGAGGCGGTAAACTGTTATATCAACTTTGCCGCCAAACTGCTAAGTCCGCCCTATATAAGCGCGTCGCATTCTGGGGATGGCAGCGTTACGCTGTCCTACCAAATTACCCGCGACCAATACCAATCTTTGCTGGCGGAACAACAAATCACCGTTTCCGAAGATATATTCGACTCTTTTCTTTGCTACTTGCAGCCGGATGTGCAACTTAATCTACGTTTTTCCGATACTGCTTTTCGCGTCACATCAGCCGTAACTATTAACATGACCGATTTTCCGGCAGACTATCTGATGGATGATGTAACGGTTCATGCTACAGCAAATGCGGAAATTTCCGGTACAGTAGGTCCTGTCGATATTCAACAGCCGGAGGTGAAAACCACCGCCATGTTGGAGGAAGCTGTTGCAAATTTTGCGGAAACGGAATAATTGTTATTTCCGTCCATAGATAAATACTTTTTCAGGTCTGTAATTGCAATCATATGCATGGTCTATGTGCTTGAGTTCATGCGCCGGTTTGTTAACATCAAGCCTATCTGAAGAAACACGATAGCACTGTGTGATATAAAATTATAAAAAAACGGATAGAAGTATGCGAGCCATATTTCTATCCGTTTTTTTATGTTATTGCTAATATACTGCTTGACATATTATACTATGTGTGATATAGTATAATGCGAAGGGAGGCTTCTGTATGGATGTACAATTAAAACGCGGACTACTTGAAATCTGCATCTTGACCGCTATCAAACAAGAAGATTCCTATGGATATAAAATCATCAAGGATATCTCACCCTATATCGCAATCTCCGAATCCACACTATATCCCATTTTAAAGCGTTTGGAAAGTTCCGGCTGTATCACGGTATACACCGTTGAGCACAACAGCCGTTTGCGAAAATATTATCGTATCACAGCGACGGGCAAAGAAAAAATATTAGACTTTCTCGAAGATTGGAAGGATGTTATGAAGGCCTATGATTTCATAAAGGAGGACGCTCACCATGACGAAGCATGAATTTTTAAATCGATTACGAACTGCCCTGTCGGCACTTCCACAGGACGAAGTACAAAAAACAATTGATTATTATGCCGAAATCATTGACGATGCAGTGGAGGACGGCTGCGAAGAACCGATAGTGATTGCAAACCTGGGCAGCATAGATAGCATTGCAGAAAAAATCATTCATGACACACCCATACAGGAATTTACCTTGGAAAATATCAAACAGCATAATTGGAATACCACTGCCGTCCTACTTTTAATTCTCGGTTCGCCTGTTTGGATTGCTCTGCTGCTCGCAGCAACGGCTGTGGTATTTTCTCTTTATGTATCCGTATGGGCAATTGCCTTCTCTCTATTTGCAACCACCGCTGCTCTGGCACTGTCCGGTGTGATACTTCTCATTACTTCACCGTTTCTCTTGTCGGTAGCGGTACCTAAAGCAATGCTGCTGCTTGGCATAGCGTTGGTAAGCGTCGGCGCGGCAATATTCCTGTTTTATTTATCCGTATATTACGCGAAACAACTCGTTCGGCTGACTGGTTTTATCCGGCAAAAAATCAGACATTTTTTTCTGAAACAAGGAGGTGCTTCGGATGAAATACAATAAATTGATACTAATAATAGCCGGACTGCTTATTTTATTCGGTGCTGGTCTCTCCGCTCTTGCCATCTTTTTCGGCGCTACCGCACCGGAAAACAGCGTATTGCAGACCCAAACCGCGGACAACAGTATTTCAAAAATCAATATTTCTTCTTCTGTAGGCGATATACGTTTTGTTTCTGCCGATACTGACAAGATAACGGTAACGTATACCACTGGAAAAACAATACAATATCATTTTCAGACAGACAGCGACACGCTATCCCTGGAAGCCATTCCCCTTCGACAGCTAGGACTGAAATGGTATGACTATATCAACTTTAATTTCGGCGGTAATTTAGGGCAAATCACCGTAACAGTTCCACAAGATTTCAGCGCAAACATCACACTCGACAGCAACTATGGCGATATTTCCATCTTCGGTTTAAAGGGCTCCATGCAAATTGATGCGGATTGCGGCGATGTGAAAGTGGCTCATTGTGCATTTTCTACACTCGCTTGTAAACTTAGCTACGGCGATATTGAGATGGAACAAACCTCCGCAGATACGTTTCAAATAACAAATAATTGCGGCGATATTGAAGCAGCAGATATATCGGGCAATATTTCTGCTTCCTGTGATTTTGGTGACATCTCGCTGGAGCGCGTTGCCGGAGAACATCTCTCTTTGGACAATAACTGCGGTGACATTGACTGCGTCATTCTCGGCAGCGAAATCAACTATACCATTGATGTTGAAACACATCTGGGTAATAAAAATATTCAAAACAAATCCGGCGGGAATCATACATTGCACGCGAAAACTGCTATGGGAGACATCTCTGTCAAATTTGAATAATTTTTTTCAGGCGTTCTTTTCACACAAAAGAGAACGGCGCGGATACCGAAGTATCCGCGCCGCGAAAAGAAAAGGGGGTCTCAATGTATTTTGTGAGGTCAGTTATAGTATGGACCAGATTCTCTCATCTTATACATCTTTATGAAAAAAAATTTTTTCTTTTTATCATTTGACATCTTTTTTCTATTTATATATTAAAAACGGCAGGCTTCAAAGAGTCCTGCCGCTTTTGTCTATTCTATTTTTCCTCTGTTTGTTCTGTTGTCAGTTCCCTGATGACATAACGTGGGCGTCCTTTGACTTCATCATAAATTTTAGCAATGTAACTCCCCAAAATACCCATACTAAACATGATAATACTGCCTGTTATCAGCAGCAGCAAAATGACCGTAGTAAACCCGTTATCTGCGTTTTGGAAAAACTTCATATAGAGCATTTGAATAAACAATACCACCGAAAACACAAAGAAAATAACTCCCATCACTGTAACAATATGCATGGGGATATTGGTAAACGAGGTCACATTATTCAGTGCATACCGAATGAGCTGCCGTTTGCTCCATTTACTCGGGCGGTCTGCGCCTTTGCCAACATCAAACTCCAATTGCACCCTGTCAAAACCTGTCCATTGGGACAACGCCCGGAAAAACGGACGGCGTTCCGGCATGGTAAGCAGTGCGTCAATCACGTTCCGGTCAATTAACATAAAATCCGAAGACCCACGCAAATCCATTCCCGAAACCATTTTTAGCACCCCATAGAACATGCTTGCAAAAAAACGGTATACAAATGATTCTTTTCCTCTGGAACGTTTGATGCCCTCTACAACAGCAATTTTTCCACCGTTCCAAATCTGCACCATTTCTGCAATTTTTTCCGGTGGATGCTGCCGGTCGCAGTCCATAATCACCGCTGCGTCTCCATGACACTGAGCAAGTCCTGCAAAAATAGCGCTCTCTTTTCCAAAATTACGGCTAAATCGTATCCCCATAACCTCTCCGCTGCTTTGCTCTGCTATTTTTTGAATCTGGTTCCATGTTCCATCCATAGAACCATCGTCAATCAATAAAATCTCGTGGCGAACATTCAAATTTCCAAGCACATTATCTATCACCTGAACCGTATCTGAAATGACCGCTTCCTCATTATAGGCCGGAATAATGACTGATAACAAAGGGACCATTTCACTTTCCCCCTTCAAAAAAAAGAATACCGCCGCCACTGCAGGCGACGGCTCCCCAAACCAATTACACCGTCAATTTTCGATAATTAAGCGGAAGAATATCTACCACTTTTGTTTCTTTCAGTGCTTTGTAGATTGGCATTGCGATACAAATATCAATGATATAATGCACAACCGTACCAATCGTTATCACGGTTGCCATGGAAAGCGCGGATGTGTTTCCGCCGCCTATACCTGCATTCATCATAACAAGCACAACCAGCCCTTCCACAACTGCATGTATCACAACAGTTACCGCCATTGTTAAGAAAAAATTCCAGCCGCGTTTTATCATCACTGCCCCCATTAACGCAAACACCACATGGGAAAACGCCCTGGCAACAACAATAGGATTCAATCCTGATAACAAAAATCCTAACCCGCTTCCCAATGCTACAATCACTGCCGCCGCAGGGCTGATGAACATTGCCAGAATTACCGGCGTATGTGCCGCAAGCGTTGCTGAAAACGCAGGTGGAAGAATCACACGCAAAAATCCAAACATGGTTGGAATAATAATGGATAATGCTGTGAGCAGTGCTGCCATGACCATTTCTTTGACTTTCATTGAATACGCTCCCTCCGAATTGTTTTTTCTAGAAAAACATATACTTATTTTAGTATACAATATGTAGGACAAATTTAGCAAGAGTAATTTTGCTGATTTTTTACACATTTTTCTATATTTTTTTTAATATTATACACAATTTCCAAAAACTGAAATATTACAATTGTGTGTCGGGCGCTTTTTTTCCTGCAAAACTATTGATTCTTGCTGATATTTCGTGTATAATAAAATAGAATATGATACGATTGGTCTGAATTTCGGGAGACAAACCGTAGCGTAGGTGAACTCAATTTTGACAGAAAGAGTTGATACAGTTGCGTATTGCCGTATACCCAGGGAGTTTTGACCCTGTTACCAACGGTCATTTGGACATTATTATCCGCGCGGCGGATAAATTTGACAAATTAGTTGTGGCAGTGTTGCGCAACAGTTCAAAGCAACCTACTTTTACCGTAGAGGAACGTATGGACATGCTTCGCCGTGTTACTGCCGCATACCCGCAAGTGGAGATTGATACCTTTGACGGACTGCTTGTGGATTATTTGCATTATAAACAGGCAGGGATTATTGTAAAAGGTCTGCGTGCCATGTCCGACTTTGAATATGAATTTCAAATGGCGCTGATGAATAAAAAGCTTGCGCCTGATATTGAAACACTGTTCATGGTGACAAGCGACAAATATTCTTTCCTCAGTTCGAGTATCGTGCGGGAACTCGCCAGCTACAACGGCAGTCTGGAAGGACTGGTGCCGGAGCTGCTGGAAGATGAAATCCGCCGAAAGATTTATCATCCATAACCGCTTTGTCCGATGGTTTGGGCAGAGTATAGATAGAGGTCTATTTTTATTGGGAGGTGGACGTTTCAGATGGAAATGCTGCAATTAATTGAAGAAATTGAAGATTTGGCAGAAAAAAGTTTTAGCGTTTTTTCTTATGCGTTGGTAAATAGAGAAGAATTGCTGCGGCTGACGGGCGACATTCGTCTAAAATTTCCGGAGGAATTAAAACAGGCGAAATGGGTCAAAGAGGAACGTGCCCGCATTATCTCTGAAGCGGAAAAGGAAGCGGAAGAAATTATTAAATCTGCGAAAGAACAAGTGATTAGTTTAATAGACGAGCACGAAATCGCACGCGCCGCGCGCACAAAAGGCGAAGAATTAATGCAAAGCATCCGTGAAGACGATTATCAAATGCGCCAAGGGGCTGTTTTATATGCAGACAGTATGCTGGAAAAAGTAGAAGCCTTGGCAAAAGATATTTTAGAAGAGGTGCATATTAGCCGCGAAGATTTAAAGCGGAATCAAGTGCAGCCGCCTACCAAATAATGAACTCCCTTTTCAAAATTATGTACCCATAAAAAGCTGTTTTTCGGATATGTATTATGGTATCTCTAATCTATACAAAGTAAAATGAATTAAGTTCATTATAAAGATATCTTATATTCAAGGGATGTATTTTGATGGTTGAGTTAAGAGAGATTACAAAAGAAAATTACGAAGAATGCCTTAATTTGAATATTGCTGAAAATCAGAAAGACTTTGTTTCATCAACTGTCCATTCGTTGGCACAGGCATGGGTATATTATGATACCGCTTTTCCCTTTGCTGTTTATGTGAATAAC
>CATIYX010000120.1 GCA_949739095.1 uncultured Clostridia bacterium
TGTGCCGAGCAGTTCTTTAAACAGACGACTTAAATAATAGTAGTTGATGTCTAAATGCTCCGCAAGCGTCTCAAGTGCAAGCATATCGTCCTGATAATGTGCCGCAATATAGTCGACCATTTGTTTCCTCAGCGTGTCCCTTCCCGTCGTTTTGCCGCTGTCTCTACACAGAGACAAGCAGATTTCCTCCAAACATCGAAACGCTTCCTCCATGTTATCATTCCGCTCTAAATTCCGACATACGCGTCCGAATTTTTCATATTTATCATTATCCGACGCATAATTTTCATCTAAAATCTTATAAATTGTTATCGTAATGCTGGTCATCAATCTTTTCAAAGTTCCCGGCGCCAAATGCCGATTCTGGAAATTCATCTGATAAATCTCATCCAAAATCTGCTTTACATTCTCTTCTTCTCCCAGTCTGACACTGCGCATGAGACGCTGTTCCTTTTCAACAGTATAATACATTTTGGTGATTTCCATGTTTTTAATATCCGCATAATAAGCGCCGCCTTCGCTGCTTTCCTGCATACTGTAGCGCAGCGCACTCATCGCGCCGTCATAAGCGATGTTAAGTTCCTTCAAACGCGCTATTTCTTCGCCGATTCCCAGACAGATTCTAAAATTATATGCTTTAAAAAATTCTGCCGGAAACGTCTTTAATTTCTCCGCCGATTCCTTGTTTTCATACCCTAACACATAAATACAGGTCTGCAAATCAATCCGCAGCGCATCGTCATATTGAATCTCTAATTCCTCTAATCTCTGCGTAATCTGGTCGTCAATTTCCCCCCATACCAGTTCTGCTTCCTGCATATATATATTGATGTCCTCCATTTGTGCAAGAGAAACCACCATAACATTCCGATAGTTCCCCGTTTCAAAGCAGGCGCATTCCTGTTCAAGCTTTTTCAATTCGGTTTCGTCCACCGGCACATTATGCATCAGATTCAACAGCGTCTTTTCTTTTGTGATTTTTAACTGCCTAGCAAAATCGCCTTTCAAGTCATCAATTTCATCAAACATATTCAGCATCACACGCTGCATTCGTCTGGAATGAACGCTCGCCAGTGCAAAGCTGATTAGAATTGTCAATACCAGCAGTAGCAAGAATGTCAGCATTGCCCGATAGACATTGCCATGCAGTCCTGTCTCCGGAAGCTGATATACATATTTCAGATTCATCATATTGGACTTTTTTTCGACCATATTGTTGCTGTCCTTTTTGGCATTCACCAGCAATTCTGTTTCAAATCCTTCGGATTGTAAAATCAAATTCCCATCTTTGTCTACGATACCCAGTTCTATATTTTGTGTTCCTGCAAAGGCAATTTTTGCAATCATATCGCTTGTATTGATTCTTGAAAAGAAAATATAATCGTCAAATTGATTATTATATGTTAAATTTCTGCAATAAATAATTGCTGCTTCTGTTTCATATTCTGTATTTACCATTGTCGCAAGAAAATAATTTTCCTTTCCACCTCTATCAATTACCTCCTGCCACTGTTCAAAACTATATGCGCTGTCTGAAAAGAATTTTTCATAGTATTCCTGCGGCGAATACACTGTTTCATTCGTGACAATCATTTGTTTGTTTTTAAAATAAATACCGATTTCCTTGCAAAGGCTGGTGGTTGTTTCAACATTTCCCAATTCTGCCGCCGCTTTCCAGATATCATAGGTTTCCACAATACCGCCCGCTGCCCATTCTGCCGCAAAGGCAGATATCACCTCATTCTTTTCTATTCGATAGGAAAGTGTCAGCATCTTTTCCAGTTCGCTGTCGAGTATATTGCCGCATTGCTCCAAAATGTTATTATTCAGTTTTTTCGTATCATTTGCAAGATTATTAAACAAAATTCCGAGCGTCAAAAAACCCAAAATCGTCACCGGAATGATGATAATTAATATATATGACCCAAAAAGTTTGATAAACGTTTTACTATCTTTCTTCAAGTTTCTCTTCTCCTTCGTACACTCCACAACAAAAGTAGTATTTTCCATGCTCTACTGTGCAAATATCTGATTATAATAATACAATAAACGCTTGTATTTTGTCAATACTGCTGCTGTATACAGAGAAACAAACCTATGGCGCATGCTCTGTTCATAGCGACATATGGTACCCCGCATCTTCTTCTATCATCATCTATTTCAGTTTTTTCCCGCGCTTCCTATTTATAAAAAATATCAAAAAATGCCTGCAACCAACTCCGCCGAGCCAAACTGCAAACATTTTTAACTTTTATGTACATTCTTTCACTGTGCCTTTGTTTTTCTTTACCAGCTTTTCAAAAAAATAAGCGTATCTGTATAAGAGCCGTCTCCTAACCGATAACCGTTTTTCACTGTTCCCAAAATGGAAAAACCACATTTCAAATATAGGGCAATTGCACTATAGTTCGTACACACCACCGCATTAAACTGCAA
>CATIYX010000121.1 GCA_949739095.1 uncultured Clostridia bacterium
CCGTCTTTGATGCCATATTGATAATAAAAAATGGATTCAGCCGACCGGTCACAGTCAAGAACATCTAAAAGCATGTCTGCTTCTTGTTGCTGTTTAGGTGGTATTAATTCAAGAATGCTTTTTTCGGTTTGGCGTCTGCGCAATTGAGCTTCTTGATATTGCAGCGAATTATGCCATGCGGCATAGGGAAATTCTACAAGGTCTGTAAGATATTCTTGAAGCATATCTTCAAATGTTTGATACATACTTGTTCATTCCTTTCAGATGTAGTAAAATAAACATATTGTCTTAGAATCAATTTACAAGATTGTATGGACTGGTAATCTAATTAATTTTAGTATAACATATCTAAAAGTTGTTGTCAAGCATTTTTTTAAAGAGGTGAAAAAATGATAAAAATTGGTGGAAAATTAAAAGAAATCAGAAAAAAATGTGGTTATAGCCAACAAGAGATGAGTCAAATGTTAGATATGGCAATCAATTCATACGGAAGCTATGAACGGAATAATTCTCTTCCCTCCATAGAAAATTTTGTGAAGTTGGCAGAAATTTTACATACCAGCATTCAATATATTGTAACAGGAGAAAAACTTTCGGAAGAATTTAAACAGGGAGCAATAGCTTTTCCGCAGCGTTTGTGTGAACTGCGTGAAAAAAGAAATATGACGCAGCAGCAGGTTGCGGATTGTTTGGGAATCCGAAAAGCAACTTATCAAGGATATGAATATAACAAATACGAACCCAAACTCGACAAGCTGCTCCAATTAGCGGAACTGTTTGACGTAACATTGGACGAGCTGATGGGGCGGAACCGGAAATAAAAAATCATTCCAATTGTGAACATACCACTCCGCGGCGCGCGTGAATCTCTTTTTGGTGCAAAAGGTGCGTCGGAACAAAAGTTTCTCCCGTGCAGTCTAATAAATAAAACCCATTCATTTCCAACTTTAAAAATAAAATGGGGGTTGATGTGAATGAAACGACATATCGCATTGCTGCTTTGTTTGGCGTTGTTTTTGTGCGGCGGCGTCAGCGCGGCGGGAGATGGTTCCCAAGGTGATACATATTTCATGGAAAACGGCATGGAATTTAGAATTTTTGGCGGAGAAGCGTGGGTAACGCTTCCCAAAGGGCGTACCGGCAGTATCACTATTCCGGCGGAGGTGCGCGGCTATCCTGTGACGACAATAAAACGCTGTTATGCGGACGTGACTTCTGTCACGCTGCCCGACAGTATGCGTGTCATTGATAAATATGCGTTTTGCGGCTGCGCCGCTTTGCAGCAAGTGCGCGGCGGAAACTGCTTGGAGCAAATCAGGGAGTCCGCATTTGAACACTGTGTGAATCTCAAAGAACTGACCTTGCCGGACAGCGTCTATTATATCGGCGATTTTGCGTTCTATGCTTGTAGCAGCTTGCGGCACATTGATTTAGGCGCTTCTGTGCAAAGTTTGGGATTTTTTTGTTTTGCCTATTGCACGGCGCTAGAAAAAATAGAACTGCCCGATACGGTTGTTGTCATAGAAGATGAGGCGTTTTCGCACTGCACAGCGCTGAAACAAGTGCGGCTTTCGCAGCAGCTCACAAAGCTGGAATTTGCGCTTTTTGAAAACTGTACGGCGTTGGAGGAAATAGAACTGCCCAAGTCCGTCACCGCTATCGACTCATATGTGTTCCAAAACTGCAAGAATTTACGCCGAATTACCATTCCGGATTCCGTGCAGTCGGTTGGCAGAAATGCGTTCAGGGGTACTTTGTGGCTGGATTCCCAGCCGGGACCGTTTGTGTGTATCGGCAGCGGCATTTTGCTGAAATATAAAGGAACTGAGACGGAGGTGCGGGTGCCGGACGGTATCCACACCATTGCGGAGGACGCTTTTCACAGCCACCGGACAGTTTGTCGGGTGTTTTTGCCCGACAGTGTGCAGACAATAGAAGATAATGCGTTTTGGGGCGCCGGACGGCTGGAATCCGTGCGTATTCCGCCCCATTGCAGCTATAGCGATAAGGCATTTAGGCATACGCCATATGGCTATGTTACATATGGAAATTATGTTTATGCGGACGGCGCAATATATACGCCAGACCGCAGTCAGCTTGTATGCTTCCCGCGTTTTGCAACAACGTTTGAGATTCCGGAAGGTGTGCGTTCTTTGCACGAGGACGCCTTGGCATATGCAATCTATCTGGAGAGCGTGACGCTTCCTGCCAGTCTGGAAACGTTTTCGCGCTTTGCGGATAACCGTCATATGAGCGACTTTCCACTTGACCGCGATTGCCTGAAACAAATTCATGTTGCCGCCGAAAATCCTGTTTACATGGATATTGACGGCGTGTTGTTTTTGCGTGAAGAACAAACGCTATATTGCGTTCCGCCCGCGCTGGATACGGCTGACTATACCGTACCGGCGGGAACCGGCGTTATTGACGCATACGCCTTTTATGATTGCTGGGCGCTAAAAACCATCACATTGCCTGCCGCGCCGCTGGAAGCAAAGGCGGGCGCATTTTGGGGCGGCGAAAATTGCCGGTTCACGTTAAACGCCCCACCGGAGGCAACGCTGCACAGCGGCGGGCGCAGCAGTGTGGATACAGTGGTGACACAGTCCGGCACCTCGGCGGAAGCGTTTGCAAAGAGCAGCGCATGTTCCTATGTGCTGACGGACAAAGAAAATGCGGTATTTACCTATTTGCGCGACGGTGAATATGATTATGGGATTTATCAGTACGATAATTTTCATATCTGCACGCTCTATGGCGAGGACTATGTTTCCTTGGAAGCATTGTCGGACTTGCTCCGCGGCACAGACTATGCCTTTGGGTTTACGTGGCAGACGCACCCTGCACGTATTACAATGAACCGAAATTTGTCGCCGGTGGGCAGTGTTCCCGATTTTCCGCAGCCGCCGGAAATGGGATTTCCTGTTACCGGTTGCCGTGCAACGGTAATGAATGGCGGCACTGGTATGGCGATGGACGCCTGTTTGGTAAATGGACGCCCGTTTGTGGCATTGGAACCGGCGCTTCACTGGCTTGGGCTTAGCACAACAGTGGCGGACTATTATAATTACTATGATTTTTCGTTGCCGTTCGTTCCGCTCGGCGTGGATTTGGAGGACTATCCGATTTACTGGTGGTAAATCGGAATGCGGTGCGGCTGCTGTCGTGAATAGGGAGAGCGAAAGAAAAACGGAGAGAAGTGAACAGGAAATGAAACCAAAAATAAAAATGCTTTTGTTGGTTTTGGGAATCGTTCTGGTGTTATTTTTCCTAGGATTTTATAATATACTGAAAATAC
>CATIYX010000122.1 GCA_949739095.1 uncultured Clostridia bacterium
AGCACGGCAGTCACCAACAATGCCATTTTCTGCACCAGCTTGGAATAAGAATCGGTACGCAAAATATTTTGAACGCGCGCACACACTCGTTTTTCCGCGAATCCCGCCGCAGACGCCGGCGTATACTTTCCTGCTGCCTCTACCAACGCCGTGGCATAAGTGCGTTTTTGTTCTGCCGAATAGTCTTTTATCACACGGGCGTCGCACGCCAATTCCATATCGCGGCGCACCTTCCTGCAGAAAAGCCAAATGAAGGGGTTAAACCAATAGATTGTCCGCAATATATATAATACAACGCTGATAAGATGGTCTTTCTGTTTTGCATGTGCCGCTTCGTGTGCAATGATGTAAGCTGTCTGCTCTGTCGCTTTATAGGCTTTCGGCAATACTACCGTCGGATGCAGCACGCCAAACAAAAACGGCGCGCTGTAAGCCTTCGTATAGCACACGCGCATTCCTTGATATATCTCTATTTCACTGTGGCGCAAAATCTGTCGCGTCCGCAGATAGACACCTGTAAAAACCAATAGCTGTACTATGACGGCAGCAAAATACAAAAACACGAACAGCGCTGCCAGCAGCGCCGGAAATCCTATGGCATTTTGCTGCACGACCGGTTGTATATCCGGCACCGATACCGTCGGTTCCACACCAGATGCCGCCTGTATCTGCGCAATACTTTGCACGGAAAAGTCTCCTGCCTGCCAAATGGGAATATCCCATCGAACCGGCAGCGCCAATTTCAGCAAAAAAACGCCCCAAATTCCAAAGTGCAATTGTGGAGAAAGACGTTTTCCGGCAACCGCTTGAAACAGCCAAATGACGCCGGCAATGATACAGGCTTCCAGACTGTTTCGTGCCAAAACTTCCAGCATATGTAACATCACGATTCCCCCTTCTCATATGCTGCAATAATTTGTTTCAATTTTTCCATTTCCTGCTCTGAAATATGCCCGTCCACAAACTGCGCTACCATGCCGGACAGCGAACCCTGATATACCTTATCCAAAAAGGACTGTCCCGCACTCCTTTGAACCTGCTCCCGTGTCACACACGGTTTGCAAACAAAGCCTGGTTCCTCGCGGGACAGTGCGCCTTTTTTCACCAGCCTATTCAAAAAGGTATAGGTTGTATTTTTGCTTGTACCGCCATGCTCCGGCTGCAAAAAATGTGCTGCAATTTCCTGTGCCGGCAAACTTTCGTTTTGCCAAATCACCTCCATAATTTCAAGTTCCCTATCTGTTATCACCGGAATCTTTTTCATTTTTTCTCCTCCTTGTACGAATTCATTCGTATATCGTATTATTATACTAACACATTCGTATGAAAAATGCAAGCACTTAGCTAAAATTGGTAATAAATTGTCATAATTTTGTTACTCCTTGCAGCACATATCATTTTGTTTCTATGCATTTTATGGCATGAAAAAATACCTCTTAGATATTATAATATCCGAGAGGTATTAACCAATATGTATATCGTTCAATTTTCTTCCCGCTGATATAAATTTCCACCGTGAATATCGCCAATGACAATGACAGGGAAATCTTTTACGGTCAGTCGTTTAATAGATTCGCTGAGCAAATCGGGATAGGCAATTTCCTCCACCTTTTCCACACAGCTTGCCAGTAACGCGCCCGCGCCGCCCGTCGCCCCAAAATAGACGCATCCATATTTCTGCATTGCCTCGTAGACCTCCGGCAACCGTTCACCTTTGCCAATCATGCCTGTTTCCCCCAACCGAATCAATGTCGGTGCATATGCATCCATGCGCCCGCTGGTCGTCGGACCACAGGAACCAATGACCTCTCCCTCTTTAGCCGGACAGGGACCGACATAATAGATAATCTGGTCTTTCACGTCAATGGGCAGCGGTTTGTCATGCTCCACCAACTCCACCAGCCGTTTATGTGCCGCATCCCGCGCGGTATATATCTCGCCGCTTATCAGCACCTGATCACCTGCACGCAAGTCGCCCAGGCATTCCCGCCGCAGCGGCGCCCAAATTCTCTTCACCACTTGTTTCACCTTCTTCTATGCTTCAATAAGGTTCAGCGCACTGTCCAGAATAAAATCCGCGCCATTCACTTCAAAAAATGTTCTGGATGCCTGTCCGTTCACACCTGTGAGTACAGCCGCAAACTTTGCGCCCATCTCTTTGGCTGCGAATAAATCCGCGCCCGCATCGCCCACCACCAAAACCTTTTCCATCTGTTTTTTGTCATATTTTCCATGTGCCAATTCAAAATCCGAACAGGTATCTCCCAATACCGCTTTTGCAAAAGTATAGGGATGTGGTTTGGAAAGCGAAACATGCTGGAACTTTTTCTGTACTGGTTCTAGTTCATCATAAGTAATACAAAGTGGTTGTTCAAAATATTGCATGATATCCCAGTTTTCTGCCGGACGACGGAATTCCTCCCGCGGTCGTCCTGTACCCACACCCAGTCGGAATCCTGCAGTATGTAACGTTTTTAGCAATTCCTGTGTCTGTGCCAGTGGGTGCAGTGGTTCTTCTCCCTGCATCATCGCCTGTTTATCGCTGTCTGAGGCTTCATATCCGAAGGTTTCACGAAATCCTTCACTGCCGCAGTACCATTCATTAAACGCAACCTGTACCATTGTCCAGACTTCCCCCAGCCGTGCGCAATCCTTACCCGGCAGCACAGCTTGCAATAGTTCCTCCGCATGGGTATATAAATCTGGTACACGCAGGTCTACCTGTTTATAATGGTCATAGACCTTTCTAAAATCCTCGCCACAGTCCAGTCCCAAAATGCCGGCAAACATTAAATAAGCAAGGTCCCAGTTAGTGTTAACACCCTGGTTTTTGAGCAGTACAATGGTATCGTCGCCGCAAAATACTCGGTTTGCCAATTCGCGGGCCTGCTGTCCCATCTGTTTTAAATCCAATGTTTTCGTGCCAAAATAACGTTTATCAAACGCCAATTCCATACTGCTGAGCGCCGCACAGTTCCAATAGGTCCGTTCGCTGGTAATCACGCCGTCCATATCAAACAAAATCGTATCAAATTCTTTTAAAAAGTTTGCCGGATTCATGGTCATTTCATCCTTCCACTTCAAATGTGATACCGCCGGCAACGCCCGCGGTCATGCCCGCCCGCTCCGGATGGATTTCCAGCGCACGTCCCAGCGCTAAGCCCACCGCGCGGTAAATTGCTTCCCAAATGTGGTGTCCGTTTACACCTTTTTGCAACTGAATTTGCAACGTGCAGCACGCGCCCTGTGCAAATCCTTCCAAAAAGGTGGACAAATCGGCACTGTCCATTCCTTCGCACTGCGCCGGAATACCCTCTGCTTCCAGATCAAAATAAGCGCGGCTCTCAAAACTCACTGCCGCAAACGCACGCGCTTCGTCAATGATACCGACTGCATCTCCAAATCCATAGACGCCCTGTGGCGTGTTTTGTTTCAATTGCGCCGCAAATGCCTTACCCATAGTGATTCCCAAATCCTCGCATACTACATGAGTCAAATCAAAATCCGGCAGCTCAATCTTTGTTTCAATGTTATACCCACTGCGCCAAACAATATGTTCAATCATATGGTTTAAAAATGGCAGGGGCGTTGTTATTTTACTACGGTAGTCCTGTTGCACAGGCGGCGGCGTGAGCCGCACTTCCATAATGGACTCCGTTGTTTTTCTCGTCACTCGAATCATTGTCGTTGCTCCTCTCCGGCAGATTTATTTCCGTTCCTTCACTGCCAGTCCGTGGGTGTCAAACCCTTCTACCTTCGCCATCAGATAGGCGTTATCGCGCACCATTTCAAAACCATCTTTGGACGCATAGCCCACAGAGGACCGTTTCAGGAAATCAAACACAGAAACGCTGGAATAAGTCTTTGCGAATCCGCCTGTCGGCAAAATCGCGTTGGGACCCAACAGGAAGTTGCACAATGTCACAGGCGTATAGTCACCCAGCAAAATCTCGCCCGCATTTTTGATTTTGGGCAGTGTCTCAAACGGTTTTTCCGTCATGACTTCCATGTGCTCCGGCGCATATTCATTGACAAAATCAATAGATTCCTCCAATGAATTTGTCAAAATCACGCCGCCGTAGGTATTAAAATTGGTGGTGACAAAATCGCGGCGTTTGTCGCTGATTTTTGTCAGTTGTTTTTCCACAATCGGCAGCACTTTGTCTACCAATTCCCGGCTGTGCGTCACCAAAAGAGATGCGGAATCCGGTCCATGCTCCGCTTCAATCATCCAGTCCAGCGCCACTTTTTCCGGATCTGCTTTTTCGTCACACAAAATAATCGCTTCGCTTGGACCCGCCGGCAGTCCCGCGTCAATATGATTTGCCAGAACACGTTTCGCCGCCGTTGCATAGGCGTTGCCCGGTCCGATAATCTTGTGGCATTTGGGCACGGTTTCCGTCCCAAACGCCGCTGCCGCAACCGCCTGAATGCCGCCGACTTTATAAATGTGCTTGATACCGATAATTTTTGCTGCTGCCAAAATCGCATCGTCCACATTGCCCTGTTCGTTGGGCGGCGTTACAACAGCAATTTCCGGTACGCCCGCTACCACTGCCGGAATTCCCAGCATGAGCAGTACGGACGGAAAACTTCCTTTGCCACGCGGTACATACAGACACACATCCACAATGGGCGTGGTCTTTTCGCCCACCAGCAGCCCTTTATCCACTTCTGTGAACCACATTTCCTCCGGCAATTGTTTCTCGTGGAAATTGCGAATATTTTTCGCCGCATAGGTAATCGCTTCACGTGTCTTTGCGTCCAGATTTTGATAACCCGCTTCAATTTCCGCTTCTGTCACCGCAATCGCGTTTTTATCCAATTTCACACGGTCATATTTTTCCGTATAACGCACCAGCGCCTCGTCACCGTGCTGACGCACGTCCTCTGACACCTCCCGCGCCAATTCCATATGGGACGTAATATCCGTTTCCGCCCGCTTCATGATAATTTCTCTTTGCTCTTTTGAGGTTTCATCCCATTTCAAAATATTCATCTTTTTATCCGTCACGCTCCCTGCCGCCCGAACCAATTGTCCGCACGTTCAAATTTCATTTTCTTTTATTATATAGGATTCTTCTGGAAAAAGCAAGTCCCAGCATTCATCTTTTCCTCTTGTTTTGAATATTTATGCAATTATACATGTTTTTACTTATAAAAATACATTATTTTTAGTAAAAAATAGGCTTGTATTCTTTTCTTCTTTTTAGTATAATGGAGGTAACAAATTTTGAGAAAAAATGGAGGCAGAAAACAATGGCAAAAGAAAAAGTGGTACTCGCCTATTCCGGCGGACTGGATACATCTATCATTATTCCGTGGCTGAAAGAAAACTATGACTATGAAGTCATTGCCGTAGCAGGTAATGTGGGACAAGGAAAAGAACTGGCAGGCCTGGAGGAAAAAGCGAAAAAAACCGGCGCCAGCAAATTGTATATTGAAGATTTGACGGAAGAATATATCACTGATTTTATTTATCCGACCATGAAAGCAAATGCTGTTTATGAAGGAAAATATCTGCTGGGAACTTCTACAGCGCGTCCCTGTATTGCAAAACGGCTGGTGGAAATCGCAGAAAAAGAAGGCGCTGTTGCAATTTGCCACGGCTGCACAGGAAAAGGAAATGACCAGGTACGGTTTGAACTTACTATTAAAGCGCTTGCACCGCATTTAAAAATCATTGCGCCATGGCGTATTTGGGACATCAAGTCTCGTGAAGAAGAAATTGATTACGCAAAAGCGCGCGGTATTGACGTACCTGTTACCAAAGAGGACAACTATTCTATGGACCGCAACATCTGGCATTTGAGCCATGAAGGCATGGATTTGGAAGACCCGTGGAACGAACCGCAGTATGATAAAATCCTGAAACTTATGACCACACCGGAAAACGCACCTGACAAACCGACCTATGTGGAAATTGAATTTGAAAAAGGTATTCCGGTAAAAGTTGACGGAAAAGCCCTGAAACCGGTTGAAATGATGGAATATCTGAACAAAGTTGCGGGTGAAAACGGTGTTGGTATTGATGACATCGTAGAAAACCGTCTGGTTGGTATGAAATCCCGTGGCGTATATGAAACACCCGGCGGAAAATTATTGTACTACGCGCACAATGAATTGGAATATATCTGCCTTGACCGTATGACGCAACAGTTCAAACGTCAAGTGGCAATCAAGTTTGCTGATTTGGTTTATGACGGAAACTGGTATACGCCGCTACGCGAAGCACTCAGCGCATTCGTGGACAGCACACAGGAAACTGTTACCGGTACGGTTCGTGTAAAACTCTATAAAGGAAACATGATGTCAGCGGGTAGCAAATCTCCATATTCCTTGTATGACGAAGACATTGCAACCTTCAACGAAGATGAAGTTTATGACCAGAAGGATTCTGCCGGCTTCATCAACCTGTTTGGTCTGCCGCTGAAGGTTCGTGCAACCATGCTGGCACGCAACAAAAAGAACAAATAATTTTGTAATAGAATAATAAGGGGCAGCTTGCCATAGCCGCCCCTTATTTTGTGTATAAGGAGGGACATCCGCATGAAACTATGGGGCGGACGGTTTCAAAAGGAAACTGATGAAAAAGTAAATGACTTCAATTCTTCCATTCGGTTCGATAGCCGCATGTATCGGCAGGATATTATGGGCAGCATTGCCCACGCGTCCATGCTGGGACGACAGGGCATCATTCCGCAGTCGGACAGCGATTTGATTGTGAAAACGCTGCAAGAAATTTTGACGGATATTGATGCGGGAAACATTGAATTTGATATTGATGCAGAGGATATCCACATGAACGTGGAAAAAATCTTGTCTGAACGTATTGGCGATGCCGGCAAACGCCTGCATACCGGTCGTAGCCGCAACGACCAGGTAGCACTGGATTTGCGTATGTATGTCATGGATGAACTAAAAACTATCCTAAGCATGGTCAAGGACGCGCAGCAAACCATTTTGGATATTGCCAAAGACAATCTGGACACCATCATGCCCGGTTACACACATTTGCAAAAAGCGCAACCTATCACACTGGCACATCACGTCATGGCATATTTTGAAATGCTCAAGCGTGATGCAATGCGGCTCCACGACTGCTTAAAACGCACCAGTGTCATGCCGCTTGGCTCCGGCGCACTGGCTGCCACAACTTATCCGCTGGACCGTGACTATGTGGCGCAGCAGCTTGAATTTGACGCGATTTCGCTCAACAGTCTGGATGGTGTGAGCGACCGTGATTTTGCCATTGAAACGGCAAGTGCACTTTCCATTTTGATGATGCACCTCAGCCGTTTCTGTGAAGAGTTAATTTTGTGGAATTCTAATGAATTCTCTTTTGTGGAAATGGATGACGCATATTCTACCGGCAGCTCCATCATGCCGCAGAAAAAGAATCCTGACGTGGCGGAACTGATTCGCGGCAAAACAGGACGCGTTTATGGCGGGCTGATAACGCTGCTCACCATGATGAAAGGTATTCCGCTTGCCTATAACAAGGACATGCAGGAAGATAAGGAAGCCATTTTTGACTGTATTGACACCGTGAAGCTTTGTCTGCCTGTATTCACCGGTATGCTGGCGACACTGAAATTCAACAAAGACGTGATGTACCGTGGCAGCGGCAAAGGATTCACCAATGCAACAGATGCTGCGGACTATCTGGTGAAAAAAGGGCTGCCGTTCCGCAGCGCGCACGAAGTTTTGGGGAAATTGGTGTTCTACTGCATTCAGCACGACAAAGCACTGGACGATTTGACACTGGAGGAATTCCATCAGTTTTCTGATATTTTTGAAGAAGACGTCTATAACGCAATCCGCTTAGAAACCTGTGTAAACATGCGTAAAATAACGGGTGGACCCGCAAAGGAAGCAGTGGAACGGGCGATTGCAGCCGGCGAAGCATTTCTAAAAACAATTTAAGCAAATCATCACAAAGGGGCGTCCTCAAGGACACCCCTTTGTCATTTCATGCCCGTACATCAACAATATGCAGATAACGGATATCCAGATACGTATAGGTGGAAAGCGGGCGGTTATCGCTGTCCTCGGTGCGTGCAGCAACCAGCACTTCACGCGGATTTCTCCCTGCTTTCACAACAACAGGTGTATGCCGAAAATCTGCCCCATTAAAGGAAAGCTGAATCAAATCACCCGGCAGCAGTTCCTGTAGGGTCACTTCCTGTGCAAATGGTCCTGCGCCTGTATTAGAAATTAGAAAGTTATATAAATACTCTACGCCTGTCCACGCAGGCGCACGGTTATCCGCCGACACATAATACCAACCAAACACCGGTTTATAATTCATTACGCCGCCGCCCGCATAGAGACATTGCGAAGCGAAATTAGTGCAGTCCCCGCCCAATTCCGAAAAATCGTAAAACGCAGGATTGGGATGAAATGCATGTTTATGTGCATATGCCACCGCTTTTTTTCTGTTATATGCCATGGTTTTCCTTCCCCTTTCCTCTTTTCGGTTGACATTTTTTCTATTTTATTATATGATGAGGATATGAAAACGCTACCTAAAGAGGAGGATTACCATTGAAACTGATTTCTTGGAATGTCAACGGGCTGCGTGCCTGTTTGAATAAAGGATTTTTAGATTTTTTTAAAACTGTGGACGCCGATATTTTTTGTGTGCAGGAAACAAAAATGCAGGAGGGACAGGCAGAGTTGGTATTAGACGGCTACCAGCAATATTGGAACAGCGCTGAGAAAAAAGGATATTCCGGCACGGCGGTTTTTACTAAGCACAAGCCGCTTTCCGTCCGCTACGGCATTGAGATAGAGGAACACAATCATGAAGGACGCGTTATCACGTTGGAATTTGAGGATTTTTTTCTTGTGAATGTATATACCCCCAACGCTCAAAGAGAACTTGCGCGCATTGATTACCGTATGCAGTTTGAAGATGATTTCCGCACCTATCTGCTAAATTTAAACCGGCAAAAACCTGTCATCGTCTGCGGTGATATGAACGTAGCGCATCAGGAGATTGACCTCAAAAATCCAAAAACCAACCGTAAAAATGCCGGATTCTCCGATCAGGAGCGTGGCAAAATGACGGAACTTTTGGGCAGCGGGTTTGTGGATTCCTTCCGCAAACTTTATCCTGATACAACCGGTGCCTATACCTGGTGGTCTTATTTGCGTAACGCACGGGCAACGAATGCCGGATGGCGTATTGACTACTTCCTGCTGTCTCAGGACTGCGCGGACCGTTTGCAGGACGCTCTGATTTATTCTGATATTTATGGCAGCGACCATTGTCCTGTCGGCATATTGCTGAAATAAAAGTTCCATATATGCAAAAAGAGCAGTTTATGTATAAACTGCTCTTTTTTTATTTGCATTTTTTCTGTCAATACATAATGCCAATACCAACAACATTCCCCGAATATCCTACGCCGACAAAACGTGTTCCGTTATAATAGATATCAATACCGCTGGAAGTCATGTAATACCGAAATCCCCATTGTTTCAGTTCATTCGTATATCTGTTCACTGTCTCCCAGCCGTTAGATGGCAGGATATAGTAATAATAGATACCCAAATCCGCATAAACTGCATTGTCTGCTAGACCTACCATGCTGCCAAAGGAAGGCACATCAGCAAATCCTCCATAGGCATATACCGGAATATATGGTTTGGAAGTGCTATATCCTACACTCAAGTATGCCGCCAATTCCGATGCCCAAACAGTGTAGGCAGCGCCATCTATCGTACTATAAATGGTTACGGTTGCTTTTTCTCCATAATAGCTTGCGGAATATCCTGCTGCTTCATAGGAATGTACAGTTACCATTGCACCGTCATATTTGCTGAACATACAAATATTTTGCAGTCCGGTTGCATAATATTCTTGGTTTTCTGCCACCTCATAGGACCAAATAACAGCCGGCGCACCATCTACGCGGCTATATACCGTAATGGTTTCGTCCGGATTGGCATACCCCTGTGCAAATGCCGCTTCTCCACCATTTTCCACCATAATTGCCGCGCCGTCGTACCGACTATACATATAATGTTGACCTTCCGCCAACGCCGGTATTTGCATCAATCCAATGCATAATGCGACCACCCACGCCACCAAACCTGTTGTCATTTTCTTTTTCATCCATGTTGTCCCCTTTCTTCTTTAAATAATAATTCTATAATATTATTATATCACTGTCATTTTTCGCCTGTCAAGCAAAGCAGCAGAGAATTGCACCCTTTTTTTCTACCATTTATTCGCTATTTTGACAGGTCCACCGCCACATTTCAGGTGATTATAAGAAATCGGGAGATATCGGGAGATATTTTCTTTAAATTCAAAATATTTTACTGAAACGCCCTCTAATTGAAGTTGAAGAAACTTCCAATTTTGGGTAATATATAAATCAAGGTGTTAGCACTCCTTTCTAACGAGTGCTAATAATTTGTTCAGGTGTAACATGATCAATAGATATTTGTTCAATAGGAGGTAATTTCGTATGAAAATCAAACCGTTGGCAGACAGAGTTGTCATTAAAATGGTGGAAACAGAAGAAACCACAAAAAGTGGTATTGTACTGCCGGGCAGCGCAAAGGAAAAACCGCAGATTGCTGAAATTGTTGAAGTAGGTCCGGGCGGTGTTGTAGATGGCAAAGAAATCGCAATGGAAGTCAAAGCAGGTCAGAAAGTCATCGTGAGCAAATATGCCGGAACAGAAGTGAAATTGGACGGCGAAGATTTGACAATCCTGCGCCAAAGCGACATTCTTGCAATTGTAGAATAATATTCCGCATAAATTTGAAAAAAGAAAGGACTGATTTCCAATGGCAAAAGAAATCAAACACGGTGAAGACGCTAGAAAAGCGCTTGAAAACGGTATCAATACGCTAGCAAATACAGTAAAAATTACGCTGGGTCCAAAAGGACGCAACGTTGTGTTAGACAAAAAATTCGGTTCTCCACTCATTACCAATGATGGTGTTACCATTGCAAAAGAGATTGAACTGGAGGACCCGTTTGAAAACATGGGGGCTCAACTGGTCAAAGAAGTTGCAACCAAAACAAACGATATTGCCGGTGACGGCACAACAACAGCAACACTGTTGGCGCAGGCTTTGGTTCGTGAAGGACTGAAAAACCTTGCAGCAGGTGCGAACCCGATGATTCTGAAAAAAGGCATGGCAAAAGCCGTAGAAACTGCTGTAGAAACTATCGTTTCTAACAGCCGTCAGGTACAAGGCAAAGATGATATCGCACGTGTTGCAGCGATTTCTGCTGCGGACGAAAACGTTGGCGAACTGATTGCAGATGCAATGGAAAAAGTGACCAATGACGGCGTTATCACCGTGGAAGAATCCAAAACAGCTGAAACCTATTCTGAAGTTGTGGAAGGAATGCAGTTTGACAGAGGTTACATCTCTCCTTACATGGCAACCGACATGGAAAAAATGGAAGCGGTTCTGGACGATGCTTACATTTTGATTACTGACAAAAAAATCTCTAATATTCAAGATATTCTGCCGCTTCTGGAACAGATTGTACAGCAGGGCAAAAAACTGCTCATCATTGCAGAGGATGTGGAAGGTGAAGCGTTGGCAACCCTGCTGGTAAACCGTCTGCGCGGAACATTTACTTGTGTTGCTGTCAAAGCGCCGGGCTTCGGTGACAGAAGAAAAGCAATGCTGGAAGACATCGCAATTTTGACCGGTGGTCAAGTGATTACTGACGAACTGGGTCTGGATTTGAAGGAAACTTCTATTGAACAACTGGGTCGTGCAA
>CATIYX010000123.1 GCA_949739095.1 uncultured Clostridia bacterium
ATGATAACAACATGGTCGCAAATTGCGCTGACTTCCTGTAAAATATGCGTGCTTAAAATAACCGTCCGATTCAGCCCAAGACGTTTTATCACGTTACGAATTTCAATAATCTGTTTGGGGTCAAGTCCAACAGTCGGTTCGTCCAGAATCAGTACCTCGGGGTTGCCAATCAACGCCTGTGCCAACCCTACACGCTGTTTATATCCTTTTGATAAATTCTTAATCAGTCTGCCTTTCACCTGTGTCAGCCCCACCAACGCCAAAATATCTTTCAAATGGTCCTGACGGTTGATTTTCACTTTTTTGAGGTCATAGACAAAATCCAAATATTCCGTCACCGTCATGTCCATGTATAGCGGCGGATTCTCCGGTAAATATCCAATGCGTTTTTTCACCTCGTCAGGGTCATCCAGAATATCATAACCACACACCTTAACACTACCGGACGTGCTGGAAATATATCCGGTCAATATGTTCATTGTCGTCGATTTCCCTGCGCCATTTGGTCCCAAAAAACCTAAGATTTCACCGCGTTTCACTTGAAAACTGATGTTGTTTACTGCCGCTTTACTGCCATAGCGTTTCACTAAATTTTTAATTTCCACTACAACATGCGGCGGCGTTTTTTCTTCTCCTGCTACCACTTCCATACCGGATTCCGCTTGTTCCTGTACTGTTTCCGGTTCTGCCGATTCCATCTCTTCCGGCATATCCTGCAGGATTTCATTGCGGTCTTTTTCTTCCATGCCAATCCCTCCTGTTATTGTGTCCTTTTCCCACCTGTCGGCAGCGCTAAACGTGCTTATCCAAGCTCTGCACGCTTTTGTACGGACAACATATTCAGATTGCTTACTACACTTTGAAAAGCTGTCCCTATCTCTGCCTGCATTTGGTTTCATTGTATCTATATTTCATGAACGGACTATGAACGATTTGTAAATTCCACGATAATTAGGCTGCAAACAAAGCACCATTTGCAGCCTATATTTTTATTCTTCTTCCCGCAGCTTGATGTGCAGCTCCTGCAACTGCGTTTCATCTACCATTGACGGCGCATTGGTCATCAGCTCTGATGCATTCTGCACTTTTGGGAATGCAATGACATCGCGGATAGAATCGCAGCCAGTCAGAATCATCACCAGCCGGTCCAGTCCATATGCCATTCCGCCGTGCGGTGGCGTACCATACTGGAACGCTTCCATCAAATAACCAAAACGCTCCCAAGCAGATTCTTTTGTAAATCCCAACACACGGAACATTTTTTCCTGCAACTCACTGTTATAGATTCGGATACTGCCACCGCCCGCTTCCATACCGTTGATAACGATATCATAAGCTTTTGCACGCACTTTCCATGGCGCGCTGTCCAGCAGTTCCAAGTCCTCGTCCATCGGAGAGGTGAATGGATGATGTTTTGCTACATAACGCTGTTCTTCCTCACTGTATTCCAACAGCGGAAATTCCGTCACCCACAGCAAATCATATCTATTTTTATCAATTAAATCGAATTTTTTCGCCAATTCCAAACGCAAGTTCCCCAACGCATCAAACACAACTTCGTCTTTATCCGATACGATAAAGACTGCGTCGCCTGTTTCCACCTGCAAAGTGTCAAAAATCGCCTGCATTTCCTCTTCTGTCAGGAATTTAGCAATCGGTGATTTCACGCCATCCTCTTTGACAGTAATCCACGCCAGTCCTTTGGCTTTGAACAGCTTCACCACCTCGCCCAATGCATCAATCTCTTTGCGTGACAGCTTGTCCGCCAACCCTTTTCCGTTAATTGCACGCACGCTTCCTCCCGCCGCAATGTTATCAGCAAACACTTTAAAACTGCTGTTTTTCACGCACTCGGTAATATCCTGCAATTCCAGTCCAAAACGTGTGTCCGGCTTATCACTTCCGAAGCGCTCCATCGCTTCTTTGTAGCACATCCGCGGCAAAGGCAGCGTAAGTTCAATGCCCAGCATTTCCCCAAACATTTTCTGTAAAAAACGTTCGTTAACGGAAATGACATCATCAATATCCACGAAGGACATTTCCAAGTCAATCTGTGTAAATTCCGGCTGGCGTTCCGCACGCAAATCTTCATCGCGGAAACAGCGGACAATTTGAAAATATTTATCAAATCCCGCCAGCATTAAAAGCTGTTTATACTGCTGCGGCGACTGCGGCAGTGCATAAAACGCCCCAGAATGAACGCGGCTGGGAACCAGATAGTCCCGCGCGCCCTCTGGTGTGCTTTTGGTCAGCATGGGGGTTTCAATTTCTAAAAATCCATTTTCGTCATAATAATCACGTGCCAATTTCGTCAGTTGGTGACGCACAATCAAGTTATGTTGCAGTTCTTTGCGCCGCAAATCCAGATACCGATATTTTAAACGAATTTCATCCCCTGCATTACCGTCAAGCTGTAGTGGCAATGCTTTGGAGGCATTCAGTATCCGCAGTTCCTCTGCCACCACTTCAATAGTACCGGTTTTCATTGCCGTATTAACGCCGCCTTCACCGCGCGCACGAACTTTACCCGTTACCGCTACTACATATTCTATATGAACTCCTTTTGCTTTTTTCAGCAACGCTTCATCTGACTGTTCCACAACCACCTGCAACAGCCCGCTTCGGTCACGGACATCCAGAAACACCAGTTGTCCAATGTCGCGCACCTTAGAAGCCCATCCCATCACCGTCACAGACTGCCCTATCATCTCTTCCGTAATATCGGTGCATAGCGCTGTCCGCTTCATTCCTTTCATCATTTCCATTTATTTTGTTCCTCCCATGTTGGTTTGTTGTGCAATTTGCCGCAGATTTTCCGCCACCGCATCTAGCCGAACCGAAAATTCCTGTCCATCCACCATCCGCCGCAGCGACGCCTGCCCGCTCTCCAATTCATCATCACCCAGCACCATGGTAAATTCCACGGAAAGCTTGTCCGCATATTTCATCTGCGCTTTCAAACTTCGTCCCATATAATCGCGTTGACAAGAAATCCCTTCTCCCCGCAGTTGGCACACCAGTTTGGACGCAAATTGGTTCGCGCTTTCGCCCAAATATGCCACAAACAGCTGAGGCCGCTGTGGCTGCGGCAAAAATGCCTGTTCCGCTTCAATACACATGAGCAACCGTTCCAAACCAGCCGCAAAACCAATTCCCGGTGTTGGTTTTCCACCGAGCTGCTCTACCAGACCATCATAACGCCCCCCGCCACAAATAGTACTTTGTGCGCCCAGATGCTCTGATTTAATTTCAAACACCGTTTTGGTATAATAGTCCAACCCTCGGACAATTTTATCGTTCAGGACAAAATCAATGCCCATTGTCCGCAGTGTTTCCTGCAAGCTTTCAAAATGGTCATGACACTCCTCGCACAGAAAATCCTTTAGCACCGGCGCACCTTCCACCAGCTTTTGACACTCCGGCGACTTACAGTCCAGCACCCGCATGGGATTGCGTTCCAGTCGATCCTGACATGTATGACAAAGTGCATCTTTACGTTCGCGCAAAAATTCTTTCAACGCTTCATTATATCTATTCCGACAAGTGGGACAGCCAATGCTGTTCAAATGCACACTAAAATGCTTTAACCCCACCGCACGAATCAACGAAACCGCAAGAGAAATGACTTCTGCATCCATCTTCGGGTCACTGCTGCCAAACACCTCTGTTCCAAACTGATGAAACTCCCGATAACGCCCTGCCTGCGGATTCTCATTGCGGTAGCAGGTAATCAGATAAAACAGTTTCAATGGCAATACACCGGTCAGCAAAGAATGCTCCAATACACTGCGCACCACTCCTGCTGTTCCTTCAGGGCGCAGCGTCATGCGGCGCCCGCCCTTATCCTCAAATGTATACATCTCCTTTTGCACTACGTCTGTTGTATCACCAACACCACGTGCAAACAAGTCTGTATATTCAAATACCGGAATACGGATTTCCTCAAATCCAAACCGATTGCATAGCTGTCGGACAGTATCCTCTATGTGATACCATTTAAACATTTCTTCCGGTAAAATATCATGTGTTCCTTTAATTGCTCTTATTTTTTCCAAAATGTATTTCCCTCTTTTACTTTATAGGATAGATTTCAAATATTTGCAACTTTTTGCAATACTTTCCTCTTGGTCCATTGCAAAGCTTTCCTGTTCCACAATGACCCACTGCAGATTTGGCAACGTTTTTACAATTTCCGAAAACGGAATCAGTCCATCGCCCACTTCCGTATCCGATTTTCCATCCTTTGCCACTTCTTTTGCGTGCAGCAAATAGCAGCGGTCTTTATACTTTCCAATATAGTTCAGTGGGTCTTCTCCGCCTTTGTAGACCCAATGTGTATCAAATTCTGCTGACACATCAGCAGAATCACACTGTTCCAGCAGCAAATCTTCAATATATTGTCCATCGAATGTTTCAAATTCGTGCGCATGGTTGTGATAGCCAAATACAATTCCTTCTTCACGAAACCGTTTTCCAAACTTCTCTAAGTCCTTGGCAAACGCAATCCATTCTTCTTTCGTTTCTCCTTTAAACCACGGACATACTACGCTATACGCACCGATTTGCTTTGCATAAGCCACTTCGCCCTCCAAATCCGCTTTCAATCTGTCATAGGAAACATGAGAACCTGCTGCCGCAAGACCAAGTTCATCCAGTTTTGCTTTCATTTCTGCTGCCGGAATGTCACCATAGCCTGCAAATTCCACACCATCAAATCCTGCCTTTTTCACTCGCTCTAACGCACCGAAAAAATTCTCATTCATTTTTTCCCGAATAGAGTATAACTGTAATGCTATCTCCATCATATCCCCCCTCTTATCTTTCGATTAATATTTTCATTTCACTTTCCATTTGGCGTAGACGCGCTTCCGCAACTTCTATGTTTTCCGCCTTGGTTCCGAAATAGAATTTAATTTTGGGTTCTGTGCCAGACGGTCGCATTGCAACCCATGTATCCTGCTGCAAATCAAATACCAACACATTTGACTTCGGCAGTCCCGTCTCCGTTACCGCCCCTGTCGTAAGGTTTTTTACCGTATTGTTGTCATAGTCTGCAACCTTAACAACCTCCAGCCCTGCAACCTGCTTGGGGGGATTCGCACGAATTTCCGCCATAATCTGCGAAATCTTTTCCAGTCCGTCAGCCCCTTCCAATGTCACCGATAACAGCCGCTCACGATACGTACCATATTTCTGATAAAGTTCACATAGTCCCTGATACAACGACATGCCGCGCATTTTATACCATGCTGCCATTTCAGCAATCAACATGCTGGCAACCACCGCGTCTTTATCTCTTGCATGGGTGCCTGCCAAATATCCATAGCTTTCTTCAAAGCCAAAGACATAGGTATGGTCTCCACTTTGTTCAAACTCTTTAATCTTCTCTCCGATAAACTTAAATCCAGTCAATACATTCATGACTTCAACGCCATAATCTTTACAAATAGCATCCGCCATCCGGCTGGTAACAATAGTCTTAATCACAACACCATTTTCCGGCAGCGTATGGTTCAGTTTTTTGCCTGCCAGCACATAGTTCACCAGCAGCGCGCCCACCATGTTACCTGTCAGCGGCAGATATTCTCCGTTATCATCACGCACCGCTACCCCTACTCGGTCGCAGTCGGGGTCCGTTCCAATCAGCATATCAATATCTTTCTCTTTTGCCAGCGTAATTGCCATTTCCAGCGCGCTTCTATTTTCTGGATTGGGCGAATCTACAGTCGGAAAATTCCCATCCGGCTCTACCTGTTCTTTCACCAGCTCTACATGTTTCACACCAATACGTTCCAGCACCTTACGCACTGGAATATTGCCGCTACCATGAATAGGTGTGTAGACCATCTGAAAATCTTTCATCACCTGCATCACTTCCGGATTGACCTGCTGTTTTACCACTTCATCCAGAAATGCATCGTCCAACTCGTCTCCAAACACCTTCACTCTACCTGCCGCAACCGCTTCGTCTAAATCGCACAGCTTCACGCCGCTGAAAATATCCGTTTTTTCAATATATTGTAACACGGTATCCGCTTCTGCAAGCGGCAATTGTCCACCGTCCTTGCCATACACTTTATATCCGTTATATTTCGGCGGATTATGGCTTGCCGTAATCATCACACCCGCTGCCGCCCTATAATACCGAACGGCAAAAGACAGTTCCGGCACCGGACGCAAACAGTTCGATAAATATACCTGAATGTCATTTGCCGCCAACACGCGAGCAGTTTCCTGAGCAAACAGCGTGGAATTGATTCTGCTGTCATAGGAAATCACAACACCGCTATCCATTGCTTCCTGTCCACATGAAACAATAAAGCTTGCCAACCCCTGCGTTGCGCGGCGTACAGTGTATATATTCATCCGGTTGATACCCGCGCCCAAAATCCCACGCAGACCTGCCGTTCCAAACTCTAATTCTTTATAAAAACGTTCTTTAATTTCCGTTTCATCCCCAGCAATTGCTTCCAGTTCCGCTTTCATTTGCGGTTCTAACGCTTCATATCCAATCCAAGCTTCATATTGCTTCCGATAATCCATACTTCCAACCTGCCTTTCGTTCCTATTAAAGTTATATCTTCATTATAGAGTAATATGCAATAAATGTCAACGAATTTCCATAATTTTTACCAGCCGTTATTCAGCAAAAAACGGCACTGCATTTCACACTCACGAAACGCAATGCCGCTTTTTCTTCTCTTTTTATTATAACCGCTTTTATTGGTTCTATTCTATGACAAAACCCGCCCTTAAAACGGAATCTGATATTACAGTACTTATCATCCGATATCTTTCCTTTTGAGCTACCGCCCTTTGTCTCGTGGTTTCTTTTTTAGCCACGTTCTGATGACAGCATTTCGCGCGATGCTGCAAGGTCAAATTCTTTTTCGATTTCAGCACTTGGTTTCTTATCCAACAAACTAAAGATAATGATACAAATCAAAGAAATGGCAAATCCAGGAACAATTGCATAGATGTCATATAGTCCGCCCTGCATAAATTCAAATTTCAGTAGCCACGGAATACCAAAAAGCCCCGTTGCTTTATATGTCCAGAACAGGGATACCAGTCCGCCGGAAATCACGCCTGCCAACGCCCCTTTTCCTGTCATACGTTTCCAATAAAGCGACAACAAAATTGCCGGTCCAAATGCGCTTCCAAACCCTGCCCATGCATAAGACACCAGCGAAAACACACTACTCGTTTCATCGCTTGCCAGCACAACGGCAATCACCGCCACCGCCAACACAGTAATGCGGCTCGCCCACATTAATTCTTTTTCTCCTGCCTCTTTACGGATATTATTTTTATACAGGTCTTTGGAAAATGCAGACGATGCTACCAGCAACATGGAATCCGCCGAACTCATGATGGCTGCCAAAATAGCTGTGAGCAAAATACCAACAATGATGGACGGGAAAAACTGGTCGCTCATTCCCATGAATATTTTTTCGCTATCCACTGCATCAATTCCCGGCATAACATAACGTCCAACCCAACCAACCAATACACCGGCCGCCAACGAAAATGTTACCCATATCATAGCGATTACAGTTGCCGGTTTAATCTCTTTCGATGATTTCATTCCCATAAACCGCGTTAAAATGTGCGGCATTCCGAAATATCCAAGTCCCCATGCAATGGCGGAAACAACCGCCAACACGCCAACAGAATCACTTCCTTTTCCCGGAACGATTGCTGAAAACTCATTCATAAAGTTGCCTAATTGTGCAGTATCCATGGAGCGGAATGCAAATACCGGCACCAAAATCAACGCAGCAAACATTAAAATTCCCTGAATAAAGTCAGTCCAGCATACCGCCAGAAATCCCCCCAAGAAAGTATATCCAATAATAATGATGCTTCCAATAATTAATGCGCCTTGATAGGATAGTCCAGGAAACACAACTGTGAACAGTTTCGCACCGGCATTAAATTGCGCTGCTGTATATAAAACAAAGAAAATCAAAATAAACAGCGCAGCAATCATCCGCAGTGTACTTTTTTTACTGTGAAACCTGTTTGCAAAATAATCCGGTAATGTGATGGAATCACCGGCAACTTCCGTATAACGCCGGAACCTTCTTGCAATAATTATCCAGTTAAGCAAGGTTCCTATCAACAATCCAACCGCCGTCCAAAATGCCTCTGCCATGCCGCCTGTTGACACATAAGCAAGTCCTGGCAGTCCCATAAGCAACCATCCGCTCATGTCAGATGCCTGTGCACTTAGCGCACCAACCCATGGATTTAAGTTCCTTCCCCCTAAAAAGAAGTCCGAAATACCCGCTGTTTTCCGATAGGTGATGCCACCGATTACCAGCATAAGTCCCGCATATAATATGAATACGGTTGCAATCACATAAATACTTGTCCGAAGTTCCATAACTCTTCTCCCCTCTTCATTTGATGCCGTGCGCAGCAAACTCCAAAAAACGTCTCATTTTCCGCTTTCATACGGCAATTCTAACTTTTTTTCTGGATTTTTCCAAGCTTCGCCTTTTTCTTTCTTAATAATTATATGCATATTTCATTATTTTGTCAATAGACAGCTTCATTTCAACTGGTTTTACATGGTTTTTATTATCTATATTTTACAATAAATCAATTTTCTTGTACATTGGATATATTTATTTCCTTAAATGTTAAATTCTGTATATAAAAATGCATTTTTTGAATTTCTTACAAGATTAGTAAATTTTCTGCTTTCTAAATCTCTAACGAGAAGATAAAAATCGACTAAAATTCTACAAGTTGGTTAAAATAAGCCATCACTTTAAGTTTTGTTCAAATTTATTGAAATCACCAAACCCGCTTTTTCACTATTGTATTTTACAAAAATTTATAATATACTACTTTTTGTATTCAGAATTAACAAATTTGAATATAAAATAAATTACTACGATATTTATAAATGGAGTTTGTATATTAATCAATCTAATATTATTAAAATTGGAGGGACTAGAATGAAATCTAGTTTAGAAGTATTAATTTTAGAAGATAATTTGGAAGAAAGTAATAAACTGCAACATTATCTGGAAAGTCAAAGCGGTATAAAAGTTGTAGGTTGTGCAGATGACGGAGCAGTTGGTTACAATATGATTCTGGAAACAGAACCTGACGTTGTCATTTTGGATATGGTATTGCCAACCTTAGATGGACTTGGTATTTTAGACAAGTTAAATAGTATCAATTTGTCGAAACATCCTAAAATTATTGTTGTTTCTTCCTTTGGAAATGACAATTTAATTACCAAAACAGCTTGTGCTGGCGCTGATTATTATATGGCTAAACCAATTGACTTGCCTACTTTCTACCAACGCATGGTTATGTTAACAGAACATTATGCGATATCAAAAACACCAACCGCAGAATCCATGCTCCAAAGCAACCCTAGTGAAGATTTAGAGGTTACTGTTAGCAATATTATCAAAATTGTTGGTGTTCCCGCACATATAAAGGGTTATCAATTTTTACGTGATTCCATTATTTGGACTATTAAAGACACCGAAATTATTAATGCCGTTACAAAAGAGTTGTATCCTGGTATTGCAAAACGTTATAATACAACTGCTTCACGCGTTGAACGCGCCATTCGTCATGCGATTGAAGTTGCCTGGCAGCGAGGCGACTTAGAAACCATTAACAAATTATTCGGCTATACCATTCAAGTTTCAAAAGGAAAACCGACAAACTCTGAATTTATTGCCATGATTGCAGATAAAATTCGTCTGCAATTAAAAACCAAGCAAAACTATTCTGCCAATTCCTAATAGTTCCCTATTTTCTACATAACAAGAAGGCGTCCAAAGAATTTTTTGGACGCCTTCTTCTGTTTTTGCTCTTAGATATGCTTGGGTCCAAACACAAATATACCATTCTATGTTTCAAAAATTGTAACAGGTTATAGTTGTGATTCTATCCATACTTGTTTCCACAAACAGCAAAGCTGTATTTGCTACTTATTTTTTAATTGCATTGGAATATTCACTTGGCGTGATACCAAATTGCTTTTTAAACAGCTTAGAAAAATAGTGAATGGAATTAAATCCTAACATTCCAGAAATCTGTGTAAATGTATACTTACCTTCCCGTATATATTCCTTTGCACGTTTCATTTTTTCTGCTGAAATATATTCCACCAAATGTTTCCCTGTATTTTTACGAAACAGCGTCGATAAATAGCTACTGCTGACAGGAATCATTTTCGCAATTTCTGACACCGTAAGTTTTTTATCCAAATGATTCCTCACGTATTGCATCACATCTACAATGATATCGCTTTCAATCGTATGTTTTATTTCCGTATCTGTTTTATGGATGATGTGCTCCAGCCTTTGTGCCCGTAGGAGTCGAATCAAAATTTCCTTTAAATAGCATAAAATTAAATCATAGCTATATATACGCTGTGTCTCTTTTTCCTGCATAATTTTTTCCAAAAGCCTTTTGATTTCATAATCACTTTGAAACACCGTATCCGCCAGAAGCTCCGTCTCTCCAAGCTGCATATCAAAAGTTACCGTCATATAACAAACCGATATATGTTCATCAGCATACTGCCGGTGCCATTGTCCCGGTGCAAAAAGCATCAATTCACCTTGCCGGAGCGGATATTCTTGTGCTTCTCCTACAACATTATATAAAGAACCCTTGTCAACATAAGTCAGTTCCCAGCAGTCATGCTGTTCCCCTTTAAAATGAAAGCCCAACTCTTTTTCATGATACAGCAATGTATATAGTCGTCCCAACTCAAGTACTGGCGTAACTTCCGTTTGAATTTGCTGTTCTCCAACAGATTCTGTCTGAATTGCATCTGTTTCGGAAGCGATGGCAATTTGAGCAGAAGATAACAATGGAATCACAAAAAAATAGATATCCGGCTGAATAACAACCGTTTTGTCTAATAGAAATGTTTCCAATTCCTCCGGCGATGTACCACATAACAAAACAGCACTCCCCTCTAAAATATCCAGCAGAACAGGGGTACTACGGCTGATATAAAGAAATGGCATTCGTTTCTCCTGCACATCACGCTGTTTCATTAGGGTATAATGATAGTTCTGCATAGCAACTTGCATACCGCCACGTTCAATATATCCATAGCGCGAAAACGTTAAATTCGTTAAATTCTCAATCACCGGCTGCACCTCCCATCACACATGCCTGCTTTCATATTTAAAAAGGGACTGCTCTGATTTGTGAACATCTCTTAGTATGGACATACTTTAATTTCCTGAATTTTTTATTTTGAACATGTCCTCAGATTCATTTCATCCATTTCTTCTCTAAATCAAAAACCTTAAAAGGGGTGACGCGCTAGCGCGACACCCCCTTTTTCACTTAAACATAGGCAAATCGCCCCTCTATGCTTAAAATTCACAATTGCTAACCGTTCTGGGAAACGGCAACACATCACGGATATTGGATATTCCCGTAAGATACATAATCAGACGTTCGAACCCTAAGCCAAATCCAGCATGTTTTGTGCCGCCATATTTCCGCAAATCCAAATACCAGCTATAGTCCTCCTCATGCAAGTCCAGTTCTTTCATTTTCGCAAGAAGTACATCCAAACGTTCCTCACGCTGACTGCCGCCAATGATTTCACCAATACCTGGCACCAAACAATCCATCGCCGCAACCGTTTTGCCATCATCGTTCTGGCGCATATAAAACGCTTTGATTTCCTTCGGATAGTCTGTTACAAACACAGGCTTTTGGAACACCTCTTCTGTCAGATACCGTTCATGTTCTGTCTGTAAATCCGCGCCCCAATAAACAGGATATTCAAACTTGTCTTTTTGTTTTTCCAATAGTTCAATTGCTTGCGTATAGGTCACATGACCAAAATCGCTGCTGACAATATGATTCAGACGCTCCAACAGACCTTTATCCACAAATTGGTTGAAAAATTCCAATTCTTCTCTTGCATTTTCCATGCAATATTCAATGACATATTTGAGCATGGATTCTGCCAAATCCATGTCGTCCTGCAAATCCGCAAACGCAATTTCCGGCTCCAGCATCCAAAATTCTGCCGCATGGCGCGCTGTATTGGAATTTTCTGCACGGAAAGTCGGTCCAAAAGTATAGACTTTTCCGAATCCCATACAGAAAGTTTCTGCATTAAGCTGTCCGCTCACTGTTAAGTTCGCCGCTTTTCCAAAGAAATCTTCTTCAAAATTCACGCTACCATCTTCTTTCAGCGGCGGATTTTTTGCATCTAGCGTTGTGATGCGAAACATTTCTCCCGCCCCTTCACAGTCACTCCCTGTAACAATGGGTGTGTGCACATAAACGAATCCATTCTCATTGAAGAATTTATGCAGGGCATATGCCGCCACTGACCGGACACGAAACGCCGCTGAAAACATATTGGTTCTGGGACGCAAATGCGCAATAGTACGCAAAAATTCCATAGAGTGGCGTTTTTTCTGTAACGGATAATCCGGCGTGGAGGTTCCCTCCACTTCAATAGATTCCGCTTTAATTTCAAACGGCTGCTTTGCCTGTGGCGTCAGTTCCAATTTTCCTGTTACCACCAATGCCGACCCTACATTGAGTTTTTCTATTTCCGCAAAATTACTGATTTTTTCTGCTTCAAATACCACTTGTAATCCTTTGAAAAAACTTCCATCATTGAGTTCAATGAAGCCAAACGCTTTTGACGATCGGATAGTCCTTACCCATCCCGCAATTGTTACAGTTTGGTCTGCAAATTCCTGTGTATTCCGATATAATTGTTTGATTTCTGTCCGCTTCATAGCTACTGATCAATCCTTTTCATAAAATTAAAGTAAATTTATCTGATGTGCAGCGCACTGCTCCATTGTTTCATCCGGCCAGACAGATGATTGTACTTCGCCAATATGCGCCTTTGATAACATATACATGCATAACCGCGACTGTCCGATTCCGCCGCCAATGGTATATGGCAGCTTTCCCTCCAGCAGTTGTTTATGGAAATCCAATTCCATTCGCTCTTGACAATTTGCTTTCTCCAATTGTATACGCAGAGCTTCTTCATCTACGCGCACTCCCATGGAGGACAATTCAAACGCACATTCCAGCAATGGGAACCAACACAAAATATCTCCATTGAGTGCCCAGTCATCATAGTCCGGCGCACGTCCGTCATGCTTTTCTCCCGAATCAAGTTTATCGCCAATTCCAATGACAAAAATAGCACCATATTCTTTTGCTGCCCGATTCTCTCGTTCCTTCGGGGACAGTTCCGGATAGCGGTCTTCCAGCTCCTGTGCCGTGATAAACGTAAGTCGCTCTGGCATGTTGTTTTTCACAGAAGGATAGCGGTCGCAAACATATTGCTGCGTTTTACGCATTGCACCATATATCGTCTCAACAGTTGCCTTCAATGTTTCCAAATTGCGCTGAGATTTTTCAATCACTTTTTCCCAGTCCCACTGGTCCACATAAACAGAATGCAGATTATCTGTTTCTTCGTCCCGTCGTATTGCATTCATATCTGTATATAGTCCATAACCAGGCTCAAATCCATATCGTTTGAGCGCCATCCGTTTCCATTTTGCCAGCGAATGCACAATCTCCACATTGCTCCCCACCGCCGGTATATCAAACGACACAGGTCTTTCACTTCCGTTCAAATTATCATTTAACCCGCTTTCCGGTCGCACAAACAATGGCGCTGACACCCGCTGCAAGCGCAATGCACCGGCAAGCTGCGCTTCAAAATAGTCTTTAATCAGTTTAATTGCAGATACCGTATCCCTTAAGCTAAGCGTAGAATGGTATCCCTCCGGCAAAAGTAGCTGTGTTGACATGCATCAAACCTCCTGTAGTACATGATTTATGTATCTAAATATATTTTTTCATAAATTTTTTCATGTGGTATAATTTCGTGCATCTCCGCCGGCTGCCACGTTTTATGCGTAGCGAGGCGGAGCCTTTTTAAATCCGTATAATATACACTCTCGCGTATATTATACCACATAATGGAAGAGATATCAAATATTTTTTCCTGTTTTTTCAGGAGATTCTATTCAGCCGTCTTCTCATCTTTCCAGTTCCACCATTTCAATTTTTCGGCTTCATATGATTCGTTTTCCGCATAATATACCGCCAACCGATAGACATATAGCAGGCAACGGTCTTGCAAAGCGCCTTCAAAAAAGCAGCTCTTTTGATATAGCTCCTCCGGATCTTTTCCTTTTAAGTCTGCCACGCTGAATATCCCAATGTTCATCAAATCCTGTGCAATATTTTTTCCAACACCCGGAATCTGAGTTAAATCACTTTTCATAATCTGCCTCCTTTCATAGCATTTTTTCTCTTCTTCTATCCTAACATGATTTTTTCTTTATTGCAAGCCCTACGCAAAAAAGTAAGACCACCTCTTGCCGAAGTGGTCCCACTGCTTATTTTCACTATTGCATCGTATATCCGCCGCGTACCATCACTAACACTTCTGCTGCAGTCGCTTTCACGCCGCGTCCATCGCCCAGCGGTACAATCAGTAAATGATTCGATGGCATTTGTCCACCATCCGCGATGTCCACGCCGCTTGTTACATCGGAAAGACCGCCTTTTTGAGAGGCAATCACAGTTGCTGTTCCCATACGCAGAATGAGTTCTGCTCCTTTTTCTGCCATCAGGGTTTGTCCTTCTTTCAGCGTCACGACATCATATTGCGGCACAGCTTTTTGATCTATGTAGCTCTGCACCTTTGTCATGAAAATATTTTCCAGATAACTAACGGACACCACTGGGTCCTCTTCTGAACCTGGCGCGGCAATGACCACCACCGCAAACACTATCATAATCGCCAATGATAGTACCATTCCTGCAAAAAACGATTTCTTCATTTGTTTTTCCCCCTTTAAAGTAGTTCCTTTTTGTCTTATTTGTTCCCTTTAATCATTTAAACCAAAACTGATATTAATTGCTTCGTTGACTTTTTCCATCAAGGTTTCATCTAAATGACCGATTTTTTCTCTG
>CATIYX010000124.1 GCA_949739095.1 uncultured Clostridia bacterium
GCACTTGAAGGCTGCCGCACAGAACTTGGACTTGCCATGGACCATGAAGATATTCTATTCTGCCAAAACTATTTTAAGGAAACAGAAAAACGCAATCCAACGCTGACAGAAATCCGTATGATTGATACCTATTGGTCAGATCACTGCCGCCATACCACATTTATGACCGAACTCACGGATATAGAAATCAAAGATGGACTTGCAAGCGATACCATCCGCGAGGTTTGGCAGGATTATCAAAAAACGCGCGAGACATTATATATCGGGAAACAAAAAGACCTATGTTTAATGGACCTTGCAACAATTGCTGCAAAAAAATTAAAACGGGAAGGCAAATTGCAGCAGTTAGATGAAAGTGAAGAAATCAATGCTTGTAGTATTGAAATTCAAGTTGATGTGGATGGAAAGCTGGAAACATGGCTATTAATGTTTAAAAATGAAACACATAACCATCCGACGGAAATTGAACCGTTTGGCGGCGCGGCAACCTGTTTGGGCGGTGCAATCCGTGACCCGCTTTCAGGACGGAGCTATGTCTACCAAGCGATGCGTGTTACCGGTTGCGGCGACCCGCGTCAGAAAGTGAAAGATACATTGTCCGGAAAGCTCCCACAGCGGAAAATTTCTACTGTGGCAGCCAGCGGATATAGTTCCTACGGAAACCAGATTGGTCTTGCAACAGGACAGGTAGAGGAAATTTATCATCCTGGTTATGTGGCAAAACATATGGAAATTGGTGCGGTGGTCGGTGCAGTTCCAAAGGATTCCGTGGTGCGTGAACGTCCTCAGCCAGAGGATGTTGTGGTATTGCTGGGCGGTCGGACAGGTCGTGATGGCTGCGGCGGTGCGACAGGTTCCTCTAAAGCACATACAGCGGATTCCTTAGACCAATGTGGTGCAGAAGTGCAGAAAGGAAATCCGCCAGAAGAGCGAAAAATACAACGGTTGTTCCGTAAGCCGGAAGTGACGCGTCGTATCAAGCGCTGTAATGATTTTGGTGCGGGCGGTGTCTCTGTTGCCATCGGTGAATTGGCAGATGGTTTACATATTAATTTAGATAAAGTACCGAAAAAATATGAAGGTTTGGACGGTACAGAACTGGCGATTTCTGAATCACAGGAACGTATGGCAGTTGTTGTTTCAAAAGAAGATGCTACATATATGGTTCAGCAGGCAAATCTGGAAAACATTGAGGCTACCATTGTTGCACAGGTGACAGAAACACCGCGTTTAGTGATGGAATGGCGCGGAAAGACGATTGTGGATATCAGTCGCGAATTTTTGAATTCCAATGGTGCAAAAAAGCAAATGACTGCGGTTGTAGACGGTGTGAAAGAACTGGATATGAACGTCAAAAATGACCTTTATGAATTAATGGAAGATTTGTCCCAATGCAGTCAAAAAGGTCTGGTAGAACGGTTTGATTCTACGATTGGCGCGGGTACGGTACTCATGCCGCTAGGTGGGAAATACCAGTTAACAAGACCGGAAGTTATGGCAGCGAAAATTCCGGTACTGCATGGTGAAACGGATACCGCCAGCATTATGGGATTTGGATTCCATCCATATCTTTCTGCTTCCAGCCCGTTCCACGGTGCAGCACTTGCGATTGTGGAATCTGTCACAAAAGTGGTAGCAGGTGGCGGAAATTATAAAACGACTTATTTGACATTACAAGAATATTTTGAAAAACTCTATCAGGAACCTTCCCGATGGGGAAAACCCTTGGCAGCGCTTTTGGGCGCATATTTGGCACAGACAAAACTTGGGATTGCCGCTATTGGTGGAAAAGATAGTATGTCCGGCAGCTTTGAGGATATGGATGTGCCGCCGACTTTAGTTTCCTTTGCGATTGATGCCGTACGTGCCTCCAAAGTTGTTTCACCTGAATGGAAAGAGACGGGGCACAATGTTTGGTATTTACATACACCGACTACAGCAGATGGTCTGCCGGATTGGGATGCTTTAAAGGCAAACTATGATATGATACACCAGCTAATCGAGAGTGGAAAAGCATTGTCAGTTGGCACAGTGCGTGCTGGTGGTATTGCCGGAACGATTGCAAATATGAGTTTGGGAAACAAAATCGGTTTTTCGCAAAACAGTGCATTTAACAAAGAGTTATATGTACCATACTATGGTTCCTTTATCGTAGAATCTGCACAGGATTTAGATGGTTTTGAACTGCTTGGTGAAACGACCCAGCAGCCAGTGATTACTTTAGGTGGAAAATCCTATGATTTGGATATATTGATTGCTAAATGGGAAGCGCCTCTGGAACCTATTTTCCCGACACAGGCGGACTGTGAATATCAAAAAACACCTGAAAAAGCATCATATGGGCAGCGGACTGTGATAAAACCACAAGGAATTGCAAATCCAAAGGTGTTCATTCCGGTGTTCCCAGGTACAAACTGTGAATATGACAGTGCGCGCGCTTTTGAAAGAGAAGGCGCACAGGCAGATATTTTTGTGGTGCGCAACAGCTCTGCAAAAGAGATTGAAGATTCTTTGCAGGAAATGGCAAAACGGATTGGCCAATCTCAAATTATCATGATTCCGGGTGGCTTTAGTGCAGGAGACGAACCGGAAGGGTCCGGTAAATTTATTGCAGCAGCGTTCCGCAACCCGTATGTAAAAGACGCGGTACATGAACTGCTAAAACAACGTGACGGATTAATGCTGGGAATTTGTAATGGTTTTCAGGCATTGATTAAACTCGGTTTAGTGCCCTACGGTGAAATCCGTGATTTAGATGAAACCAGTCCGACATTGACCTTTAATACACTGGGACGCCATGCTTCCAATCTGGTTCGCACGAGAGTGTCCTCCGTAAAATCTCCATGGTTCCAGTTTAGTGAAGTGGGGGATGAACATACCATTGCGATTTCCCACGGGGAAGGGCGTTTTATCTGTCCTCCCGCTTTATACCATCAACTTTATGAAAATGGGCAGATTGCAACGCAATATGTGGATTTTGACGGCAATCCGACCTATGATATTTATTTCAATCCCAACGGGTCTTATGAAGCTGTGGAAGGTATTACCAGTCCCGACGGACGCGTACTGGGCAAAATGGGACACAGCGAACGTAAGGGCGCAAATTTGTATAAAAATATAGATGGCAACAAGGATCAGCCAATATTTAAAGCAGGAGTTGCATATTTTAAATAAAAGACAGAAGAAAGGGTGGGTGTGTTTATGTTTGTATCAGAATGTTTATCGGTGAACGAAAACGGACATCTTATGATTGGCGGCTGTGATACTGTAGAACTGGTAAAACAATTTGGAACGCCGCTTTATGTGATGGACGAAGCTGACATTATCAAAAATTGTAAGCTCTATCAGGAGTCGCTGAATCGTTATTACGATGGAAACGGTTTGGTTCTGTATGCGAGCAAGGCGTTTTCCTGTATGTATATGTGCAAGCTGATGAATGACCTAGGCATGGGATTAGACGTCGTTTCCGGCGGCGAGTTATACACTGCATGGAAAGCCGGATTTGACATGGGTCGTGTGTATTTCCATGGAAATAATAAAACGGACGATGAACTAAAATTGGCAGTGGAACATCAGGTTGGCACAATTGTGGTTGACAATGTAGATGAATTAGAACGGCTGAACCGTATTGCTTCTGAAAAAGATGCAACTGTCCGCATTATGTTTCGCATCAAACCTGGTATTGATGCACATACACACAGCTTTATTCAGACAGGACAAATTGATTCTAAATTCGGTGTAGCACTGGAAAATGGCGAAGCATTTGAAGCATACCGCCGCGCAGTAGAATATTCTCATTTGAAAGTCATTGGGGTTCATTGTCATATTGGTTCTCAGATTTTTGATTTGGAACCATTTAAGTTAGCGGCAAAAGTGATGATGAATTTTATTGGTGATTTGCACGATAAATTGGATATTGAAATTGAAGAATTGAATCTCGGTGGCGGTTATGGTATTAAATATACGGAAGAAGACCAACCTATTAACTATGATGCCTATATTCAGGCAGTGTCTGAGGTTGTAAAACAAACGGCGCAAGAGCGTGGGGTAAAACAACCGAAAATCATGATGGAGCCAGGACGTTCCATTGCAGCGCCTGCCGGCATTACACTCTATACGGTAGGTGGTGTAAAAGAAATCAAAGATGTTCGCACCTATGTTTCTGTGGATGGCGGCATGATTGACAACCCGCGTTATATTCTCTATGAATCCAAATATGATGCGGTACTGGCAAACAAAGCAGATGCGCCGCGGGAAAAAGTTGTCACTATTGCTGGAAAATGCTGCGAATCTGGTGATTTGCTGATTAAAGATATCGAAATGCCGCATATTGAAGTGGGAGATACCTTGGCTGTGCTTGCGACAGGTGCCTATAATTA
>CATIYX010000125.1 GCA_949739095.1 uncultured Clostridia bacterium
AGAAATTTCCGCCATGGTGGGGTATGCCAATGACGTGACATTCCGGCGTGCGTTTAAGAAAAAAATGGGCGTTAGCCCAAGTGGATACCATGGCGCGCCAAAAAACTGAATTTGCCTATCGTACACAAGACCCAGAGTGCTTAAAATGCCTATGAATGTGCATTTTGAGCATGACGGGTCTTTTTTTCATTTTAGAAAAAATGAAAATTTGTACGGTTTTGGGAAGAGTTGTTTCTTGTTCTGAACATGGAAATGTACTATAATAAAACAAGAAGATAGCGGAAAAGCGGGAGGAGAACACCATGAAAAAAAGAGGGAAATGGCTTGCTGCTGCGATGGCGATGGCAGCACTGCTGACTGCCTGCGGCGGAGCGGGGCAAGAATCAAACGGACAGTCGGTAACACCTGTGACAAAAGAGCCGGTGACAATGAGTGTGTATTTACCAAAACCGCAATATGTAGAAGATTTATCCACGAATGAATTCACACTTTGGTATGAACAGCAAACAGGCGTACATATTGATTGGCAAATGGCGACAGGAAACCAATCGCAGGCGATTAATCTGATGTTTGCATCGGGAGACTATCCTGATATCATTATGGACAGTGGCATTAGTAAGCTGGAACAAACTGTTTACGGGAAACAGGGCGTTTTGCTGGATTTGAAAGACTTGATTGAAGAGCATTCCGTTTACCTGAAACAGATTTTGCAGGAACAGGAGGATATCCGCAAAGGCATTACCACGCCGGACGGAGAGATTTTTGGGTTACCCAGAGTCAATGAAGTGTACCATACACGCTATCCGGCAAAAATGTGGGTTAACCGGCAGTGGCTGGAGCAGTTGGGACTGGACGTGCCACAGACAACGGAAGAATTTTATCAGATGCTGGTTGCATTTCGGGACGGCGACCCTAACGGAAATGGCGTCAAAGATGAAATTCCCATGGCGGCGACCAATGAAGCGGGACCAAACTGTTATGATGAGTTTTTGATGAATGCGTTTCTATATTATGACAGTTCTCGGGTCATGCAGAAAAACGGAACTGCAACATTTACAGCTAGCCAGCCTGCTTATCGGGAAGGGTTACGGTATTTGAATCGTTTATATAGCGAAGGACTGCTGCACAGGGACAGTCCGATTATGGACCGCAAACGGCTGAAAAACATGGTGGAACAGGGAGAAACGGCAACAGTTGGTGCAGTGCCTGCCTTGTGGTATGGAATCTTTACAGATGTGGAAGGCGGCAGCAACCGCTATCAAGAATATACAGCGATATCGCCGCTCATGGGACCTACGGGGCTGCGGCAGACGCCAACATATAACAATGGAAGAGTAGAATGGTCTGCTAACATCACCAGTGCATGTAAAACACCGGAAACTGCTATCCGTTGGATAGACTGGTTTTATTCAAAAGAAGGAACATTTACAGTGCAAAATGGGTTTGAAGGTGTGGGCTGGCGGTATGCCAAAGAAGGTGAAACAGGACTGGACGGCGGTCAGGCAATTTGGGCGCGGCTGCAACCTTTTGGCGTGATGCAAAACAAATGTTGGATGAATATGGGTGTTTATTATATGGATGAAAAAATCCGGTTAGGCATTATCGTAGAACCAACGGGAGAGCAGACGGAACAGGCGATGTATCAGGTTACAAAAGAACTCTATGAACCATATGGTGTGGACCACTGCGTTCGGGATTCCTTTTTTGAACCGGACCAATATAATGAATTTACGCAGCTCCGGTTGCAAATTGACAGTGAAGTGAATCGGTCCATGGCAGCGTTCATCAGCGGAGAAAAATCATTGGATACGGACTGGGACGCCTATGTAGAACGATTGAATGAACTGGGACTTGCGCGGTATATAGAAATCTATCAGAATATGTTGGATAAAGTGCAATAAAGCAAGAGGAAAATGAGATGAGCCGAAAGCGAGGGAAATGGAACATGAAAAAAGGGATTGGATTCATTTTATGCATAGCGTTTTTGACGGGAGTGTTTTTTCTGCCAGCGACAGCGGCAGAGGAAAACTATGCGCTGGGGAAACCGGCGACGACAAACAGCGTTTATGCGGACGATGCAAAATGGGAAGCGGGCGCAGCGTTTGACGGTAACGCCTCCACTCGTTGGGCATCCAAAGCAGGCGAAACAGAATATTGGATTCAGGTGGATTTGGAGCAAATGCGTTCCATCAACAAAATGACCTTCAATCAATATGAATCACGCGTGACAAAATATTCCGTAGAGGTGTCGGCGGATAATTTGGTTTGGACGACTGCGGCGGAGGGCGGAAATTTAGAAAAAGAGATTACATTCCGAACCGTGGAGGCGCGTTATGTTCGTTTCAACATTTTAGAGTGGACAAAGGAGCCCACTTTTTATGAAATCACAGTATCGGGCGGAACAGAAGCAACTATGACAACAACAGGAAATTTGGCGCTGGAGCGTCCGGCAACTGCGAGCAGCGAACATTCAACAACCTATGATGTATCAAAAGTAGTGGATGGTAAAATGGATACCCGTTGGGCAGCGTTTTCTTCAGACGGTGCACCGGACGCGGATTGCCGCTGGGTGAACATAGACCTTGGTGCAGTGAAACCTGTCAACCAAATGAAGATTTATGAATTTGCACCACGTATCCAAGACTACAAAGTGATGGGTTCAGCAGACGGTGAAAACTGGAGTGAGCTAAATAGCGGAACGTTTTCGGGAAGCAATAAAAATACAACGTTGGAGTTCCCTGTAGCGTGTGTGCGCTATGTTAAACTGGAAATCTATACGTATACCGACCACCCTACTATTTGGGAAATTGAAGTTTATTGTACAAGTGCGGCAGGAGACTATTTGCAATACTATCAATTTGCAGATTTTGTGAATGCTTCGGTGCTCACAGACCAGCCATTCAGCGCAATCACCGGAAATTTGAATATGCCGCTGCCGGATAGCGTGGCGGCGGGAAATTTGACGGCAGATGTGACATGGGAGAGTGACAAACCTGACGTGGTGAATGTTCAGACCGGCGAAGTGACGCGTCAGGCGGAGGATACGCCGGTGACGATTACAGCGAAGGCGGCGATTCGGGGCATGGCAGAAGTGCCGCCGGTGGAGATTTCTTTCACGGTGACCGTCAAAGCAGCAGCGGATGACATTCCCGTTTTAGAGGTGTTACAGGAGCCTGTCACCATAGAGACGGAGCCATGGACAGCAGATGTGAAACAGCAGAGCGGGTTTTCATTGAATACGCTCCTAGCGGTGGAACTGGATGTGTCCGCACAAAATGCGCAGGATATGGCGGTATCCCTCGGACAGGAAAATGCGCCGTTTACACAGATTCAGTTCACAGGCAATACCTATAGCGTAGCATATGGTTCGCCCATGAGGCTGTGGCGCAAAGACGGAAATTATCCGACGCAGGGGGCACATGTGAAATTTCGGTTTGAAATCAACCGCATGACAGGCACGATGGATGTGCTGGTAGATGATGGAGCGGGTTGGGAAACCGCATTACATAACGTGAAAGGTATGAATACCATTTCCGCGCTGGATCAAATATGGGCGACGGGAGACGGCGGCAGCTTGGATATCCATAGCGCGCAAGTGCGCATGAGTCCCAAAATTGTGGTGGACCTACTGGAAGAACAATTTGATTTTACCAAACTATCCGATGAAAAATCCATGTGTGTCTCCAAAGACCTCACGTTGCCAAAGACCCTACTGGCTGCGACGGCACAGTGGCACAGCAGCAATGAAGCGGCAATAGACCCTGAAACGGGTGCGGTAGACACGGCACAGCAAGATATTACGACGTTGACCGTCACGGCAACATTTGGCAGTGAAGTGTTTGCGAAATCTTTCCGTATCATGTTTGGCGGCGGCAACCTGCTGTCAGGAGCGGTGGTACAAACCACAGGAAAAAGCATTTCCGGCGGCGGAATAGAAAACTTGGCGGATGAGGATATTGACACATCTTACCTTACCAGAAGCACAAAACCCTATGAAATTACCATTGATTTTCCGCAGGAAACGGTAGTATCACATTTAACCTTATTTGAAGCACCGGGAAGCAGCGGAAAAATCACAAAATTCAGCATAGAAGCAAAAAACGGGGACGGAACCTATGAAGAGATTGCAAGCGGCACGGAAATCGGAGAAGAATTGACGGTTCCCTGTGCGTTGCGGCAGACAACACAACTCAAAATCAACGTGGAAGCGTTTGAAAAAGGCAGCACAGGGTTTGCCGAAATCACAGGAACCTATGCGCCGACAGCAGACCAGGTGTTGGAGGGAGATTTGGCGGCGCTTGATATACCGGCATCGATGACGGAACTTGTTTTGCCGATACAAGGCATATTTGGTTCAGCGTTTGCATGGGCGAGCAGCAATACGAACATATTGCAGTTGGAGCGGCAGGCAGACAGATATGTTGTGAAGTCCACGCCTGGCAGCCAGACGCAAACTGTTAATCTACGTGTTGATGCAGAGTATCAGCAGTTAAGCTGGGCAAGAGGCTATCAGGTTGAAGTGAAGGGAACAGGCGGCAGTACAGGAACGCCGGGCGGCAGCGGTGGAAATCGTGGTGGTGGTTCTTCCGGCGGCAGCGGCGGAATTGGTATGCAGATACCCATTATCAGCGATACAGCAGTGAAACCGACGCCACAACCCACACCGGATACGAAAGCAGAGCTAAGCGGACACTGGGCGCAGGCAGAACTGGGGGAAATGGTGGACCGCGGCATTTTGCAAGGTGACGGAACCTCCTTGCGGCTGGAGGACGGCGTGACACGTGCGGAATTTGCTGCTATGCTTTCGCGGGCGCTGCAACTAAATACGGCGGACTACC
>CATIYX010000126.1 GCA_949739095.1 uncultured Clostridia bacterium
CAGTGATAACAGGTTTTTCAAAGACAGGTGTAGCGGTGCGTTGGTAGGTGACATAATATCCGCTGCCGGGCGCAGAACGCACCAAATTTTCCTCCAGCAACAACCGGAATGCGTGGGTTACAGTCGCGTTATTGATATGCAGTGTCTGAATCAGTTTGCGCACAGAAGGCAGACGCTGTCCATGCGGCAATGCGCCGGAAATAATGGCACTTTGTAATGCGCTAAACAGTTGCTGATATAATGGCTCAGTACTATCTTTTTCTAATTGTATCGAAACAGTTTTAAACATAAAATACACCTCTGGTATTGACAAAATAATAGATATAATGTAAAATTCTGAATGGATTAGAAAGTGTTATCATAATTGTATCGATACAATTATGATAACATATAAGGAACAAATTGTCAAGGGGGTGATAGATGTGCGGGAAATACCAAAGATTGCATGTATCAATGATTTGTCAGGATTTGGACGTTGTTCGTTGGTGGTAGCGTCTACCATATTAAGTGTAATGGGGTTGCAACCCTGCTTGATGCCAACGGCAGTGCTGTCTAACCACACAGGCTATGACAGCTATACTTTTTTAGATTTTACACAGTATATGAAACCATTCTACGAGCAGTGGGAAAAGCTGAATCTGAAATTCGCCACGATATATACAGGCTTTTTGGGGAGCGAACAGCAGATTGACACTGTGGCGGCATTTATCAAACTGCACCCCGAAGCAAACATTTTGGTGGATCCGGTGATGGGAGACGATGGAAAACCCTATGCGACTTATACGCCGCCGATGTGCGAAAAAATGCGGCATCTCACAGCGGAAGCGGACATGGCAACACCCAACGTGACAGAGGCATGTATTTTGACGGATGAACCGTATCAGGGGGACAACATTTCCTTTGAAACTGCGGTTTCTTTGTGCCGGCGTATTTGTGCACAGGGGACGCGCAAGGTGGTGCTGACAGGTGTACAGGTGGAGGAAGATGTTGTGGCAAACGTATTCTATAACAGAGAGACGGGAGAAAACTTCATGGTACGTCAAAAGAAGGTCGTCAAAAAATACCCGGGGACGGGAGATATGTTTGCGTCCGTGTTGTGTGGCGAATTAACGCGCGGTGCGGACGACCTTGCAGCAGTCAGCAGCGCGGCGAAGTTCGTGCGCAAGGTGGCGGCATATACGGCGGAGACGGAAACACGTATCAATGACAGTGTTATTTATGAACCTTTTTTAAAAGAATTAGGATAGGAGTGGAAAACATGAAAAACACAACAAAAAATCTGGTGTTGGCGGCGCTGTTTGCAGCGTTGACCTTTGTTCTGACGGCATATTTTTTCCATGTGCCGGTAGGGGTGAATGGCGGATATATCCATTTTGGTGACAGCATGATTTATCTTGCGGCAAGCATACTGCCACTGCCCTATGCTATGGCGGCGGGCGCAATCGGTGCGGGACTCAGCGATTTGATGAGTGGCGGCGCAATGTGGGTGGTGCCGACAGTGATTATCAAAGCGTTAATGGCAGCAATGTTTTCGGCAAAACAGGATAAAGTCCTTGGCAAACGTAATGCGCTGGCGCTGATTCCGGCGGCATTGATTTGCTTAGTGGGATATTATCTGGCAGAAAGCATTATTATGGGGAATTTCTTGGTAGGGCTGCCATCTGCGCCGCTGACGTTGATTCAATCGGCAGGCAGCTCGGCGCTATATGTTCTGCTCGCACTGGCGTTTGACAAGGCGAACCTCAAACAGAAGATATAAGAGCGACGTACTAATTAAAGTTTCTACATACAAAAGAGTCAAACAGATGATGGAAAGCTGTTTGACTCTTTTTGCATAAATATAGGAGCAATATGCTTCCCCCACGAAAGGCGTGTGCATCTGAGGGAGGAGATAATTTTTAAATAAAATGTCAAAATGGTGTTCAGTTTCCTCTGTGCCTAATATAAATTGAGATACCACAAACAACATTTTTTTGCGGCACGCACCATTTACCGCAGCCGAAAGGTTTTCGGAGCGCTGCCATAGTAGTGTTTGAACGCCTTGGAAAACACAAACGGGTCGCGGTATCCCACCATGGCGGCGGCTTCCGTCACGAGGAAGCCTTTTTGCAACAAGCGTGCTGCTTCTTCCATGCGGTGCCGGATAAGATATTCCTGCATACTGCAACCGATTTTTGTTTTGAACAAGCGGGACAGATAACGCTGGTCCAGTCCTACGGCTTTTGCAACATCACGGATTTTGATGTTCTGCAAATAGTTGGCGGCAATGAAATCCGCTGCCACATCTGCATAGTTTTCGTTTTTTTGCGCCCCGAACAGTTCGCTGAGCAGCAAAAAGATTTTTCCGGCGAGATATTCCTCACGCATTGCAGGGAGCCGTTCTGCTTCCAGAATGTCGCGGAATAAGCTGATGGATACGGTAAAGACCGGTGCGGAAAGTTCCTCCAATTTGCGCGCACAAGCGCCGCCAAACCCAATCCAAATATACGTCCATGGATTATGGCTGTCAGCAGTATAGACCGTGACTTCCTCAGGTTTAATCAGAAAGGCTTGACCGGCGGACAGCGTATAGCTGCCGGAAGTACATTCAAAGGTGCCTTGCCCTGAAAGTACACAGTGAATTAAATAAAAATGGCGGATAGAGGGACCGAAACGGTGATTCGGTTGGCAGGCTTCATAGCCGCACTGAATGGGATTGATGTCGTGAAAACCTTTATTTTGTATGGCGATGTTTATTTCGCGTTTCATGATGCTCACCTCTTAAGTCACATTTTAACATGTTTATCAACCTTTTGGCAATGGTAAAAGTCAACAAAATTCAGTATACTGAAAAACAACCAGACCGAAGGCGAAACATGGAAATATTTTTGGTGTAAAAAAAGAAAGGCGGCGGTTTTATGAAAATCACATTTATGGGCGCGGGCAGTACGGTATTTGCAAAAAACGTATTGGGAGACTGTATGTTGACACCGGTACTGCAGAAAGCAGAAATTGCACTTTACGACATAGATGGTGCACGGCTGGAGGAATCAGAACAGCTTATCAATGCTCTTAACCAAAATTGCAATGAAGGGCGTGCAACTATCCGGACATATTTGGGTGTGGAGAACCGTAAAGAAGCGCTGCGCGGGGCGAATTTTGTTGTCAACGCCATTCAGGTAGGCGGCTATGAACCTTGCACGGTCATTGATTTTGAAATCCCCAAAAAATATGGTCTGCGGCAAACCATTGCCGACACATTGGGTATCGGCGGCATTTTCCGCGGACTGCGTACCATTCCGGTTATGCGGGACTTTGCAGAGGATATGCAAGAAGTGTGTCCGGATGCGTGGTTTTTAAACTATACCAATCCTATGGCAATTCTGTCAGGCTATATGCAGCGATACACTGATGTGAAAACGATTGGTCTATGCCATAGCGTGCAGGTGTGTTCCTCACGTTTGCTGGAGGCGCTGGATATTCAAGTGGACGGCTTTACAGATGTGATTGCGGGCATTAACCATATGGCGTGGCTGCTGGAAATCAAAGATTTAAATGGGAATGACCTCTATCCGATGATTCGGGAGCGTGCGGCGAGGAAAAATCTGGAAAAACATAACGACATGGTACGCTATGAATATATCAACCGTTTGGGATACTATTGTACCGAAAGCAGCGAGCATAATTCGGAATATAATCCGTTCTTTATCAAAAAGAATTATCCTGAGTTGATTGAACGCTATAACATTCCGTTGGACGAATATCCGCGGCGCTGCGTGGAGCAGATTGAGCAGTGGAAAAAAGAAAAAGAAGAACTTTATAATGGCGGAAAAATCACACATGAACGCAGCCGCGAATACGCGTCCCATATTATGGAAGCAATCACGCTGAACAAGTCCTATCAAATTGGCGGAAACGTATTGAATCACGGACTTATTACCAATCTGCCGCCGCAAGCATGTGTAGAAGTGCCATGCCTGGTGAACGGCAATGGTATCCTGCCTACTTATTTCGGCGCCCTGCC
>CATIYX010000127.1 GCA_949739095.1 uncultured Clostridia bacterium
GCTGTTTTCATGCACGAACAAAACAAACGATACATATTAGGCAGTTGTTTTTATGCCTTTTTCATCAACGGAATCACAGGATTGATTCTTGGTTCCTTGATACCCTATCTCACTCAGACTTATGGACTTAGCTACCAGATCAGTGGTTTGCTGCTTTCTGCTCACTCTGTCGGCAATCTGGTTGCCGGTTTCATTGCAGGCGCACTACCGATACATCTGGGTCGTAAACGCTCCATTCTCTTGCTTTGCAGCGCCACTGCATTAGGATTTTTAGGTATGGTGCTGTCCGGCAATCCGTTGTTCCTGCTGCTTTCCTTTCTACTTACTGGAATCGGACGCGGCAGCGTGAGCAACTTTAACAACGTCATTGTAACAGAAACCTCGGATGGCACCCCGAAAGCACTTAACATTTTACATTCTTTCTTTGCCATTGGCGCTTTCATTGCTCCTTTTCTGGTTCTGGTATTCACACAGCATAACGCAGAATATTGGAAATTCACCAGTCTTTCGGTAACTTTGCTTGCCTGCGTGATGGTAGCGCTGTTCAGCTTTATGAAAATGGAGCGCGGCGCGGAAAAAGCAACGGTGAAACAAGAAAAGTCCTTTGCTTTTCTAAAAAATGCAGGCTTCTGGATTTCCAGCGGTATTTTATTTTTCTATCTCTGCGCTGAAACGGCTATCAACGGTTGGCTCGTAACCTATTTTAAAGATAGTGGTATCATGACAGACGGCTATGCCCAGACACTGGCTTCCCTGCTCTGGCTGGTCATTTTGTTTGGACGTCTGACTTGTGCTTATCTGTCGCAAATTGTTTCTAAACAAAAAATATTAGTGGGAACAGCAGCAGGAACTATTGTCTTTTTTATTTTACTTTTGGCAACGCGTAATCTTGCTGTTATTACTGTTAGTATTGTTGGGCTTGGTTTTTGCATGGCAGGTATTTATCCTACAACGGTTGCCAATGTAGGCAGTGTTATCAAAAGCGCGCCAATGGCAATGGGTACGTTGCTTGCTATCGCAGGATTCGGTGGCATTATCATGCCTGCTGTTACAGGTGCCGTGGCGGACCATTTTGATATATTTGGTGGCATGGCAGTCATCTCAATCGCTGTTATTCTCAATTTCATCTTTGCACTTATCAATGCTCTGCGGAAATCTCATGAATCATAATAATCCATATAGTTCGTAGAAAATGCGGCGACTTTGTTACCACATACAAAGTCGCCGCATTTTTCTATCGCTAGATAGAAGAAAACAAAATCTGGGGGAGATTTTGGTTTCCAAATCATGAAAAGGAGACACTCGTGAAAAAAGTATTATCACGGGATACAGTTATATCATACTAATATTATGTGATAAGTTTATGATAATTCTATGAAACTTTGGGCAAAACTCTTCTTAAGAAAAGTCCTAATGTATTTAACCTGAAATCCATAATCACTAGCATAGCTAAAAACATGAACCAGAAAGACCGAACGGTTGGGGACCCGTTCGGTCTTTCTTCTATTCATTGCATAACAAAAGGAGTGTGTATGCAAATTCATATAATTAA
>CATIYX010000128.1 GCA_949739095.1 uncultured Clostridia bacterium
ACATAAATTCAGCCAGCGGTTTGTTTCTTCTGCACCCAATCCGTTCGCGCGCAAATGCAAATCATATCCTTTTTCATAGAGCGTACGCAATGCCAATTCGCCCAGCCCCATACGCGCCGCTGCACATGCCAGCCAACCGAATCCAAACACCCCCAGTTCTGTATGGTCTATCGCATAGCGCACCGTTGCTTCCGCAATGTCCCGCTGCGCCTGTGGGCTGAATCTGCTCCATTCCTCTGCCGGAAATATCGGCATAAGCAGCGACGGATGCCGTAAATGAATACCAGGCGCCGCTTCATGCGAATCTTTTAAAATAGCGCCATAGTTTTGATATTCCGCTGTTTCATATTCCGGCAACCGCTCCAAAAGTGTACTGCATAAATTTATCATACCATCTTCTGTCCGTAAAATTTCCGCCGCACACTGCGTGAAACGAAATAAATATTTCAAGCAAGAAATAGTAATGGTAGCGTTATGCCCCAGCGGTCCCTGTTCCGGCGAAACATCCGGGAACACCTCGTAGTTTCCGGCTTCATTTTGTTCCAGCCGTTTCTGCCAAAACTGCACCTGCTTCACAAAATGCGGATATGCCCGCTGTCGCAAAAAGGTCTCGTCTCCGCTATATTCGTATTGCCACCATAAAAACTGTGCACACCATGGACCTATGCAATTATAAAATGGGTGCGGATAATCTCCCGCATAGCCCGGCAGACCATGAAATTCTTCGGCAAAATGGATCCCCTCCGTTTCATGTTGCAAAAATCCATCGCAAAACACTTGCGACAACTCCAAATGATTCGCCGCATATGTCCCCTGGTAGGTCGCTTGAATGTTCACGTCCCAATACCACACACTGCCCCACAACGTCAGATGGCGAATATCCCACAGTCCGTTCAGTCCGCTCGCCTGTTCCTTTCGTTTGCCGCCGCGTCCACTGCAACATTCCAAAACGTATAAATGCAAATACCAAAGATTTTCCAAAAATGCATCCGGCAGAATAATAGAAGATTTTTCAAAAAATGTTTTCCAATGATGTTCATGCGCCGCAAACAGTTCCGGCAGTGCCTGTGCATCTTGTCTACTTTTTTTCTCCGCCGCGCTCCGGCAATTCTCCTGCTCCAACTCCGTTGCTACACTGACCAGCACATCAAATTCCTGTGCCGCTTCCGACAGTTCAATTTCAATTTTATCGCCGCACTGCACCGCTTCGCCTGCTGCACCGATTAGCTGCAGCGTCATGCAAAACTGAAATGGCGTATCCTGTGGATATGCTTCCCAACCGAACGACTGACAAACTGAAAATACGCTGCCGCTTTGCTGTTTCAAAACAGGATGTGTGTCTCTACTGTTTCTAACACGCGGCACTTCAAAGATTAATTTTTGAACGGTCCCCTGCTGTGCCTGACGAATGTGACACACCAGCGAATCTGTGTCTTGCAAAATTTTTACCGCTGTTTCTACAAAATAAATACCATGGTACAGCCGGTAGGAAACCTCTGCCCGCTCCACCGACAGGCGCATATCCCTGTCCCAACCGGTCGTCTGCGGCGCATAGCAAATCTGAATGTCTCCCACTGCCGGTAGACTTTCCCCCTGCGCTACATGCAGGCGTTTTCCTTCCTGCGGCGAAAACAACACCTTTTGATATGCCTCCGGCGGCTGTCCTGCTGCCAGTGCCGCTTTTGCGCGCTGCACATAAGCCGCTTTTGTATCGCCGCCCGCCTTGTGATAATGCTGCTGCATTTTTCGCGCTGTGCGGCTATAGTCCGGCAGTCCGCTGTAATACACCTCATAATGGTTCATGGACAGCCGCATATGCCGGTCTTGCAAATATGCCATTGCGCCAAATGTTCCATTCCCCAACGGCAGCGCTTCCGTCCAATGTACTTCCGCATTTTCATAGCGGATTCCATGCCCCTCCATCTGATTTCTCTCCTCTATCACAGATTTTTATCGTTATATCTCATTTTGGTGGCGCAGCCAATCCGTATTTATAGGCGGCGCGTCCTAAAATTTTCTGCCATGTCCCGCCGCAGACCGCCAGCAGCAGCGCGTTACACACGCCATGGGCTGCGTCCATTGGAAAACTTGTAATACAGGAGACAATAAACCCCACGCCCAACGCCGCGCCGTCCAATTCTGCGAGATACCAAAGGTTCATCACCCAGCCGAATACCAGTCCCCATACAAAGGCATATACCATCTGCGGAAATTTCCGCCGCAACAGCCATGTGTCACGCAACAGTCCTGTCACATAGCCCATCATGCCCCATAAAAACATTTGCCACGGCGTCCATGGTCCCTGTCCCAAAAACAGGTTAGAAACTGCCGCCGCCACCGCGCCAATCATGAAGCCGCTTTCGCCTCCCAACACCAGCGCGGATGCCATAATCACAAACGAGGTGGGCTGTACGCTGGGAATTGCCGCAAATGGAACGCGGCTGACCGCTGCTACCGCCGCCAGCACGCCCACCAGCACCACTTCCTCCGTCTGCACCTGCCGTCCCTCAAACCGTACCAAAAACGGAAGGGCGCACACAGCTATCATCGCAAAGCTAAGCATCAAAAACATACCGTCCAGTTTCACTGCCAGCACCATCAGTCCTGCACACATTATAAAACATAAAATTGTCAGCCATTTCTGTTTCAACGCTGTTCCTCCCGCAATTTATCATATGCCGTTGTATAAAAATAATTATCTGCAAAAAATTCCGCCATAGGCTGCTGCGCCGTAATTCCGCCGTCAAACAGCATAGCACAGCGGTCCGCACTACTTTCTGCAAATGCAATGTCATGCGTTACCATCAGAATGGTTTTTCCCCCATCCTTTAGCTGCCGCAACAACTCCGCCAGTTCCTCTTTGAACGCTGCATCCATTCCTTTTGTCGGCTCGTCCAACAGTAAAATAGTGGGGTGTTGCAACAATACACTAAGCAACGCTGTCTTTTGCTGCTGCCCGCCGCTGAGGTCATAGGGATGTCTATCCAGCAGTTCGTCCAGTCCAAACCATCGCACCAACCGTTCCGTCTCCGCCGCATCATATGTACCAATTTCTTTTGCATATTCATAAATCTCGCCGCGCACGGTATCATGCGTGAAATGCAGCATGGGGTTTTGTGCCAAATATCCCAACTGCTCCCCGCTGCCTATTTTCACCTTGCCGCGCTGCGGTTTTTCCAGCCCAAGCAAAATTTTCAACAACGTTGATTTTCCTGCGCCGTTTGCGCCCATCAGCGCAAGCAATTCCCCCTTATACAGAAATAATTCTAAATCCTGCAACACCGTCGGCGCATGTTTTTCATATCGAAAAGAAATATCTCGGCAGCTTAGCACCTGTTCCTCTCCCATTGGTGCGAAACGCTTCTGTCGGCTGCCCTGTACCCCCTGCCGCCGCGCTTCTTTTACCGTAAATGGGACGCTGCCCTGTTTTCCACTTTCCAAAAACCAGGCGGACACCTGCGGCACAAACCGCCGCAGTTTCGGTTCCGTATAGAGCACGCGGCAAACCGTTTCCGGCGCACCTTGCGAAAACACCTGTCCATCCTTCAAAAACACCACTTTATCCGCCATAGCAAACACGTCCTCCGTATGGTGTTCTGCAATGAGGACTGTGATACCAAATTCCTCGTTCACCTGTTTTAAAAACTGCAAAAAAGAACGCCCCGCCACAGGGTCAAGCTGCGCCGTTGGTTCGTCCAGCAAAATGATGGCGGGACGCAGCAGCAATACCGATGCAAGCGCCACCATCTGTTTTTCTCCGCCCGATAGCGTCTGAATCGGCTTATTCATCAGTTGTTCCATGCCAAAAAAGCTTACCATTTCCGCAATCCGCCGCCGCATTTCACTCACCTGCGTCTGTTGGTTTTCCAGCGAGAATGCCAGTTCCTGCCACACACTACCCGTCACACATTGCGCGTCAGGATTTTGGAATACCATACCGATTTCTTGCACCATATTTTCCCCATAAGAATCAAGCGGTTTCCCTCGGTAGTACACCGCTCCGCTTTGCTGCCCAGCGGGTCGGATTTCCTTTTTCAACTGCCGCAGCAGTGTGGTTTTTCCGCTTCCTGTCGTTCCGCAAAGCAGCACAAATTCGCCCGCTTCCACTTCAAAAGAAATATTCTGCAAAACAGGTCGGGAAGAGAGTGCAAATGTAAAAGACAGGTTTTCTATTTGAAGCAGTGCCACTTCTGCCATTCCTCCATTTCCAGCCAAACCGGCGTGATAAGATAGAAGCCGTAAAGCAAACAGCCGATTCCCAACTTCACACTCCATAGAACCGGTTCCATTCGCGGATATACAGAAAAGACCAATCCGCCCGACCGGCGCAGAAAAAAGAGCGCCACGCCTGTCAGAACAAAAAAACAGCACAGCAGCATATCCCCCCGCCGAAACCGGTAAGAAAAATAAAACGTTCGCTTTTTATGCAGTCCATAGCCTCGCGCCCGCATAGACTGCGCCACCAACAGCGCGTCTTCCAGCGACCAGGAAACCAACGCACTCAGCTCCCGCGCACCGCGCCCTATCCGCCGGTGCAAACCGCCCGGCTCCGCCCGGTATTTTAGGCGGTGGACGGCGTGTAACTGCTGCGCCCGCTGCCGCAGCACCGGTATCTCTCGCATACACAGCAGCAGTGCAAATGTTGTTTTTTGCGCCACTCGTGAGAACAAATACATCCATTTATCCGCATCCAAATAAACATTTCCTGCTAAAAATGCCAGCAATACAGACAGCAGGGACAATGCCAACAATCCGCCATAGACCACCGATTCCAGTGTGATAGGATTTTCCCACAAGGTGAACAGCACAATCCGTCCCCGATGGGAAAACAGCGGATTTACCAGCAGAAACATCACTGCTAAAACCAACATCATTCCCAGATTATGTTTCATCTGCCGTCCACTGTCCAGAATCCAGTTCACCACCACCAGAAGTATAACAGCTTCTGTCAAAACGACAGGATGCAACCACAGCATAGGAACTGCCGCTGTGCCCGCCAGATAAAGCAGGCATGTGATAGGGTGCCGCTGTTTCAACTGTTCCGCCTCCGTTTCTGTCTGTTTCCGGTTCTTCCGTTAAATGCCGCCGCCGACATCTTTTCCCAGTTCCAGCGTATATACCCAGCGCACTTCATCGCCTACATTCAGTTTCATTTGCCCGGCGCTGCGCTGGACAAAATTTCCATTTACTTCCACCATCCAGCCACTGCCCGCACCACGGTCAAATTCAAACAAATTGTTAATGCCCTCCACATAAGGATTCTTACTGCCTCCCGAAGCAACCACCGGAATTCCCGCTTCCTTTGCCACACGCCGCAACACAGTATATGCCGTGTCGCCGTCCTCCAATGTCACAGCAGTTCGGCTAATGACATTGGTGCCATCACTGGGGATTTCCACAGACAGATAAACCACTTTTTCCTGTGTTGGTTCCTGTACAGGCGGCTGCTCTGCCGCGGGCTGCACAGAAGGTGCAGCAGGCTGAGACTCACTCTGCACCTCCGGCTTCGCTACACTATTGTCCACTTCTGCCGGTTTTTGTGCCGCTGCCGAAGCCGAGGGTTGCTGCGTCTGTTGTGGGTCTGCCGTTTCGGTTTCCGGTGCAACTTCTGTTTGCTGTACCGCTTCCTCTGTCGGTACGCCGGACATCTCCGTCACTGACGGCGACGGGTCAGACTGCAGTTCCTGTTCCTGCTTCCCACATCCCGCCGCAAACAGCATACATACACACAAAATGCCTATTATCCATTTTTTTTTGTTCAACCAAAACACCTCAATCTCTTATTGGTGCAGCCGCATTCCCACGACTGCCACCATTTCCCGCGTCACGGTTCCCAGCGGATCAAAATACCCGCCGTCTCCCTGCATGATTCCCGCCTGATAGACGGTGTAAACACCGATTTTTGCCCATGCCGATATATCTGCATCATCCATCAGCACCACCGACTCCGCCGACTCAAATAATCCGGTACGGCTTAAAAATACCGCCATTTCTTCACGCGTCAGCGGGTCATTTGGGCGAAATTTATCCTGTGTATTCGGCGTAATCAAACCGCCTGCCGCCGCGTTTTTCAGTTCCTCATAAAACCAATCCGATTCCGTTACATCAAGATACAGAACGGACGACTCTACCTGTTCCGCTTCCGGCTGATATGCCAAAATGCGTACCAATAACGACAAAAATTCCGCGCGGGTAATCGGTTTTTGCGGTGCAAAACTGCCATCCGCATATCCTTTCACAATGCCCTGTTCCACCGCCTGCAAAATAGCGTCGCGCGCCCAATCCGAAGCTGCGTCCAAATCGATAATCTGTCCATGTACCGGCGCTGCTCCCTCGCCGTATTTTTGCTGCACATCCCGTAAGTCAAACAATCTTGCTTTTCCGTTTTGCTGCCGTTCCAATGCACTCAGGGCATAAAGCACCTGCTCCGTTGCCATTTCATTGGCTTCGGTATCTGTCATCAGATAGCGGAATCCCCCCTCCGGTGCCGTACTGTCTGTTAAGTAATCCACAATCGTGCGTCCCTGTTTGATAAACCGTGCATCCTGTGTCGGGTCGATTTCCACTGCACATAATGCTGTCAAAACCTGTGCTGTGCTCATGCTGTTCTCTGCACCCATTCCGGCATATCCCGCCGTCTCTAACTGCATTTCTGCCAGCCAGTTTATTGCTTTTTCCACCACTGTTTTTGCTGCTTCTTGTTCTCGGTAAGGCGCAAGAGCAGTAACTGCTGCCGCCGTTAAATCCACGTCTGCGCCAAAGCTGTCGACAAAAACAAAATATCCTTTTTCCTTTTGCATCGCGCATATCTTCTCCACCAACTTGTCCGCTGTCCACAGCGCGTCTTCCGGCAAGCTATAGTCTTTACTGTCCAATGCCAGCAGGGTATATATGTATCCATTGAGTCCCTGTTTTTCCACCAAATCGCTTTTGCTCAGTTCACCAATCAAATCCACACCCATAACATCTCGTGCGTCATATCCTAAGGCACCGGCAACCAATGCCATACGCGCATAATCTGTGGCATAGGTCAAATGTCCCCGTGCGCTGATAGTCTCTTTCAAATAGGTTCCCATGCGCTGCATATGCGCTTCTGGTACCAATTCCGAGCCGCTTCGCGCGAGCGCAAACCAGTTCCAATCCGCATTGGAGGAATATTCTTCTTCCTGTATCTGCACCATCAGATAGGACTGTGCTTTTTGCATCACATCATCCGGCTCTTCTTGCGCCTGTACGCCAAATGCTCCCCATAATAGTATCATACATAAAACGAATGCCGTTTTTCTCCTGCGGCAAATTTGTTTCATTGTTTTTGTCCCCTTTCCGACCAAATTCTTTTCCCAGTATATCATCATCTTTTTCCAAAGTCAACCGCCGCCGTCTGATTTATTTTTTTGTGTTTTTGTCTTGACTCTTTTTTCCTGCTATGATATACTGGTAGCTACCATTAGAAATATAAATTAGCGTGCGGTTTGCTTTTCGTCATAGAAAAGCGTTCAGGGAATACGGTGAAAATCCGTAACAGTCACTGCTACTGTAAGGAAGGACAACCTTTGCAAGAAATCCACTGGCAGCTACCATGCTGGGAAGGAGCAAAGGAAGGATGAATTCCAAGTCAGGATATCTGGACCGTTCGTTTGGCACTACACCTTCTGTGAAAAGGGCATCGTGCGAAAGACCAGAGACAATAAATCGACTGGTCTGTCACTCCAGATACGCACACTATGCCGGTTCTTAAAACAGAATCGGCTTTTTTTATTTCTATTTCACTATCATTCAAGGAGGATTCATTTTATGAAAATCAAATCCACATTACTGCACAGAGCATGTCCGTTGCTGGTGCTGTTCACTCTGCTTTGTTCATTGTTCGTATGTTCCGGTGCGGCGGAAGAACAAACGATAAGCGTCCAGTTTGCTGTTGCAGGACAGTCAGACAGTGGTTTTTCTTTTCTGTCCCAACCGGCGCCGGTTGAACTGGAGAGTGAAAACGCCAATGTGCTTTCCGCTTTGCAGGCTTCCGGCATCGAATATGAAGCAATGGGTAGCTATGTGACTTCCATTTTGGGACAAGTTGCTTCCGGCATGGACGGCTGGCAGTTCACTATCAATGATACACTTGTTTCTGTTGGCGCACAGGATGCTGCGCTCTCTGACGGCGATGTTGTTCTATGGATTTATACCAAAGGCAGCAACGACTATCTCATGCCAACTTGGGAAGCTCTGACCGGCACTGTTCCGGCAAATAAAACGGAATCTGATGCGCTGATTGGCGACGGCACAGGTGTTACACTGGACGCGGAAGGCACTCTGCTAACGCTTTCCACTGCCCCTGATTCCATCACCTATGCCAGTGCGGGTGTTGGCGGCAATGTTTTATCCCAGGCATATTTGACAAAAGATGTGCCGCTGGTTCTCAAGGACTATTCTCTGACCAATGTGACAGGAACACCTACCAATTTACAGCTTACTTTAACAGAAAGCGGCATCGTAGCTGCGCCCACTGACCCTGAAAAACCGGTTCAGGTTGACGCATTTTTGCTGCAAGTGGATGGTGTGGTTTTCCGTCCCACTTCGATTACATATACGCCACAGACTGTTCCAGCGGAAATCAGTGTTCAGTTTGCTATTGCGGGACAAGATGACAACGGATTTTCTTTCCTTGTTCAACCTACCTCTCTCACGATAACAGCAGAACAACCACAAACAGTGCTTAGCACTTTAATTGCTTCCGGCACTGACTATGAAGCAACCGACGGATTTGTCACCTCCGTGAATGGTATTGCAGCAGAAGGCATGGACGGCTGGCAGTTTCACGTCAATGATACGCCCGTTGCCACGGCGTCGGATAAAACTGCTCTGCAAGAAGGTGACACGGTTCTCTGGGTCTACAGCAGAGCAGATAACGGCTACATCATGCCGACATGGGAAGCTCTGACCGGCACTGCTCCGGCAAACAAACAGCAGCCTGACGCACTTATTGGCGATGGCAAAGCGATTCAACTTTCCGATTCGGAAACCAAACTCTCCCTTGACCCTGCACCTGCTTCTGTGACATTTGCCTGTGCAAGTGCAAGCAGCAGCGTGTTGGCGCAAAGCTGGCTGACTGTCGGCGAACCGCTTATTTTGAAAACTTTTACCTTAGACAATCTTTCGGGTACAGACACGAATTTGCAAGTTACATTAAAAGACGGTGCCTTCTATCTTGCACCGGTAGATACGAAAAAAGCCGTAGATGTGAAACAATTCAGTCTGCAAATTGACGGCGTGAACTATCACGCGGCGGCGGTTTCCTACCAACCGGCAGCTGTTACGCCGACGCCAACACCGACCCCTACCCCCAACTATTCCGGCGGCGGTCGCCCCAGTGGCGGCAGTGGCGGCGGAAGTGTTGTTATCATTCCGCCAACTGCTGCGCCCGATAATGCTGCCGGCGGACAACCTGCTCCCGCCCCAGCATCCGCCGGAACAGAATTTTCACAGTCGGATTGGTTCTATGTTCCGACAGTGGCACTGATAGAAAAAAATATCATCAAAGGAGATGCGGATACCGGTGCGGTGCGTCCAAACGACACCATCAACCGCGAAGAAATTGCTTCCTTACTCGTGGCGGCTTATCAGCTTC
>CATIYX010000129.1 GCA_949739095.1 uncultured Clostridia bacterium
GCTGTTACGCGCGGCACGCCCAATGGTCTGCACCAGCGACGTTTCACTGCGCAGGAACCCTTCTTTGTCCGCATCCAATATCGCAACCAGCGATACCTCCGGAATATCCAATCCTTCACGGAGCAAATTGATACCCACCAAGACGTCAAATTTTCCTAGCCGGAAATCGCGCACAATTTCAATACGCTCCAGCGTTTGCACATCTGAATGCATATATTTTACCTGCACATCACATTCCGTCAAATAATCCGTCAGCGCTTCCGCCATTTTCTTGGTCAACGTCGTCACCAAAACGCGCTGGTTCTTTTCTGTGCGAATACGGATTTCCGACAGCAAATCATCGATTTGTCCCGTCACTGGACGCACGTCAATTTCCGGGTCCAAAAGTCCTGTCGGACGAATAACCTGCTGGGCAAACACCTCCGCTTTCTCTTTTTCATAGTCGGCAGGGGTCGCGGAAACAAAAATCGCCTGATTCACTTTTCCTTCAAACTCCGGAAAATTCATCGGACGGTTATCAAACGCCGACGGCAATCGAAATCCATATTCAATCAGAGATTCTTTGCGCGCATGGTCGCCGTTAAACATCGCGCGCACCTGTGGAATGGTCACATGTGACTCATCTACTACCAACAGAAAATCTTTAGGAAAATAGTCCATCAATGTATGCGGCGTGCTGCCCGCCGGACGCCCACTGATATGACGGGAATAATTCTCAATCCCGGAACAGAACCCCACCTCGCGCAGCATTTCAATATCATAACGCGTCCGTTGTAATAAGCGTTGTTTCTCCACCAATTTTCCCTGCTCTTCAAATTCTGCACAGCGTTCTTCCAATTCTTTTTCAATGGCATGAATAGCGGTTTCCAACTTGTCCTTCGTTGTCACATAGTGCGATGCCGGAAAAATCGCTACATGATTCCGTTTACCAATGACGTTGCCCGTCACAAAATCCACTTCTGAAATCCTGTCGATTTCATCACCAAAAAATTCCACACGAATCGCTTTTTCA
>CATIYX010000130.1 GCA_949739095.1 uncultured Clostridia bacterium
AGGCAGAAAACCGCAGAAAAAAATACTATTTTCCGCAAGCGGCTTCGCTTTTGCAACTGCAATCGCCCCCTAATTGATAGAAACAAAATAATGCTGGAAATCGTGTCATCAAATTAAAAATAAATTGTCTGACACATTATTTAAGATAACCGAATTTGATAATATCTATCCATATGAAAAAACGGAAAAAGAACAAAATGTAGACATGGAAAAAAGAGGAATTTTAAAAATAGAAAAGAATCAATAGAAATTTATTGATTTTAAAATTGTTCGACAAGAAACAACATGAGTGGAAATAAGATGAAAAAATCCCGCTAAATCGGTACATTAGCGGGAAAAGCAGATTATTTTTTTGTTTGTATCATGGGATAGAGATAATCTTGAATAATGCTGTTTCCGTAGTCCTTATCCGGTGCCCAGCGACCACCAAGTTCCGAAACAGTCCGAATGGAACCAGCCCATGCAGTAGACATGACAACGTTATACCGTCCGTGTACTTCGCCGACCGGTTTTGCACCGACATAGGCTGCCATATGGTTGAAATGTGCACGTACACCGTCATCTGCTGTAGCAAAGGATTCGTGGTCATAAGTGGTATCTCCTGAAGCGGTCACAGTTTTAATTCCTGCAAAATTATGTTGTTCCGGCACCACATTTCCTGTATATTTTCCGTAGGCGGTTTCTTTAGCTGCCTGTGCATATAAAACTTCCGGACGCAGTCCAGTCTCTTTGCCATATTTCCAATATAAATCTGCAGCATCAATAAATAGTTGAGCGGCACCTTTACTTTTCGCCCATGCTTTCGCTGTCTCTACATCAATATGTGCATCGCCTTTGATTGGCTCGTCCTGAATGGAAGTAGAAAAACGAAAGACTACTTTTTGCTCAGCGGATATAAAATTGACTTCTCCAAATGGTTTTAGCGTAGAAACGGCGATACAGACGTCGTGATTAATTTGATAAGAAGGAACTTCTTCTCCGTTTATCAGAACTTGCCAAGTACTTTCATAGATAGAAAATGCATTTTTAGATGTGTCACGAACTCTGCTGGGAGAGAGTTTCTTTTGTGCATCCGGATAAAGGATGATTTTATGTGCGGAGCGGTCCGTTTCTACCGTAAAGCCATAATCTTTTAGACTTTGGCAGGAAACAAACGTTGTACCATCCTTAATATAGGCAGTGATTTCCTGATTATTGATGAAAGTACGCAACGTACTGGGGGTAGTAGTACCAATGGCGCCAGAACGTGTTAATATATAAAAAGAAAGCGTCCCAAGCATTAGAAAAAAGAGCAGAATACAAACAAATTTTTTCATGGGTAGTCCTCCTTTGTTTTCATGTTGTCCAATATCATATATATGTGAAAAGCGTCTAGATATGCAGACAAGCTGAATAGAAAAACAAGTCATATTGACGGAAATTTAAAAAAATACAAAAAAGTCTTGACTTTTGACGAAGAATGTAGTATTATTAATCAAGTCGGCAGGAAAAGGAAACGATTCCACCACAAAAGAATGTCATCTTCCAAAAAAGTCAAGAAAAAGATAAAAAAGCACTTGACAAAGGAGAGGAAAGGTGATATAATAAAGAGGTTGTCGCTGAAGACATGATCTTTGAAAAT
>CATIYX010000131.1 GCA_949739095.1 uncultured Clostridia bacterium
CAAAAATGCCTTGTACCCTTTGAATCCCATATAAATATCGCCTTTACCCGCTACCTCATAGGGGGCGTGCATGGAAAGCAACGCAACGCCGCAGTCAATGACATCAATGTTCAAATTCGCTAAATATTGCGCTACCGTTCCGCCACCGCCGCCATCTACCTTGCCCAGTTCGCCAATTTGCCATACAACACCGTTTGCATTGAACAAATTCCGCACGTAACCTGTAAATTCTGCGCTCGCTTCACTGGATCCTGATTTACCGCGTGCGCCGGTATATTTCACAAGCGCAATTCCACGATTGACAAACGGCGTGTTGCGCCGCTCATAGGCATGGTTATACTGCGGGTCATATGCCGCTGCCACATCTGCCGACAAGCAGGCAGAATTTCCAAAACACCGCCGTAAATACAGGTCGTTATACTCACCTTTGCAAGCAGCAATCAATTCCGCTGCTTTGTCCTCAAAAAAGTGCGACCGCATACCGGTATTGCCCATGGAACCAACTTCCTCTCGGTCCGCCAGTAAGCATACTGCTGTCTTTTTCGGCTGTTTTACTTCAAACAATGCTGTCAGCGAAGTATACGCGCAAACGCGGTCGTCCTGTCCATAGCCGCCAATCATGCTACGATCCAGTCCCACATCAGCCGACATAAACTGCGGAACCACTTCTAAATCGCTGCTGACAAAATCTTCTTCTTCAATGCCATATTTCTCATGAAACAGTTTCATAACTGCTTCCGTTACTTTTTTATCACCTTCACCTGCCGGAATGTTTCCAATGAGGACATTCAACTTCTCACCTTCGATTGCCAAATGCATTTTCTTTTGCATTTGTTCATCCGCCAAATGCGGCAGTAGGTCTGTGACAACCAATGCTAAATCATCCTCTGCCGTGCCGATTTCCACTTCTATTGTGCCATTTTTTGTCACAACTGTTCCGTAAAGCGACAGCGGAATACATGTCCACTGGTATTTTTTTATGCCGCCATAGTAATGTGTTTTTAAAAATGCAAGCTGGTCGTCCTCAAATAACGGAACCGGTTTTAAATCCAGCCGCGGCGAATC
>CATIYX010000132.1 GCA_949739095.1 uncultured Clostridia bacterium
AAAGAGCCGCAATTTGTATCTCGCGGCTCCGTGGCGGAAGCGGTGGGATTCGAACCCACGTGGCGCTCATCACGCCAAAACGATTTCGAGTTTTATGGACATAAAATCTTATAAAGGATTATAGCGGAAGTTAAAGGAGTTTGAAACTGCTCAAATCAGCACCAGATAAGGCTTTGTGAGCTATAAGCCGCACCATGCTTGGATTTATGAAAATGCCTGATTTTGCAAGTTTTCTGACAAAGTGTAGAAAATGTGTAGAAGCGTAGAATCTATGCGAACTGTAAGAGATTATAATGCCCTAAACAAAATGTAGAAAAATCAGCCTGCTGCTGGCGCATATTTATCAAAAGGGTTGATTTTAATGCAAAAAGATTATTCAGATTTACGCCAAAAATATCCGGCAGTAATAAGCAGTGAGCAGTTAAGTAAGATTTGCCATATAAGCAAACGCAAGACAAAATGGCTGCTGGAAAATGACGTTATTCCCTGTGTGGATACTGGTAAAAAAACCTGGCGTTTCCAGATAAGCATAGACGCTGTGATTGATTATCTGGCAAAGCGTGATGCTAACGGTCTAACCGTTGCCGCACCGCCGGGGATATTTTCCAGTAAGCCAAACCAAAAGCCGACTGCTTCGGTTGATTTACCGGCTTTGCGGGAGTATACGCAAAGGCTGTGGCGTAACGAGTCTGATGTGCTGACGGTTGAGGAAGCCAGCCGTATAAGCGGCTTTTCCAAGTACACCATATATCACTGGATACATAAGAAACGGCTGACGTCCATTCGCTATATGGGCAGGTATATAATCCCTAAGGATGAACTGATAAAGGCAATGTTTTGGGTAAGATAAATGTTGGTATGATATTGAAAATAAATCTATTTCATGATAAAATTGTGATGAAAGCAGGTGGATAGTTTTGCTATGGATGATAATGCTCAGCAAAGGCATTTGGAATATTTGGAGCTGATTAAAAATTTCAGGCTAATGGATGATGACTTTTAGTGAACACTTAACGATTGACAAGCCCCAGAGGGGCGATGGCAGAGTTTAGTGAGAACTAATCCCCGAGGGCGTAGCCCGAGTGGGGCCTGACCAAGTGTTTTGAGGGCGAAACAGGCTGTATAGAACTGGCGCTGCGGATTGTACTGGAAAAGTCTGATTTACAGGTTGTGGATGTGCATACGCAAGTGTTTGTGGAAAATCTTGTGAACTGCTCTGTGCGTTTGGATATTCTGGCAACCGATAGCGTTGGTACAAAGTATAACATAGAAATTCAGCGTTCGGATAAGGGCGCTGGCAGAAAGCGAGCCAGATATAATAGTAGTATGCTGGATGCCAATTTGCTGCAAAAAGGTGAAGATTTTTCTGAATTGCCGGAAACCTATGTGATTTTCATAACTGAAAATGATGTTATGGGCAAGGGCTTGCCGTTGTATCCGGTGGAGCGTTATATCTCGGTGACCGGTGAAAGATTTGAGGACGGAGCGCATATACTATATGTTAATGGGGCTTATCGTGGGGATTCTCCGATTGGCAGGTTAATGCATGATTTTGGTTGTGTTGATCCGTCAGATATGTATTATGATGTGTTGGCTGATAGAGTTAAGTTTTTTAAGGAAAGCAAGGAGGGTGTTGCTGTTATGTGCAGGGCTATTGAAGATATGTGGAAGAGGGCTGTAAACGAAGGTGAAGAAAACAGAGCTAGAAATATAGTTTTGCGTATGTTGGCAGCAGGGAAATATACTGTTGCTGAAATTGCTGATATATCTGGTCTGTCAATTGAAGAAGTCAAGAAATTACAATCTGAAAAGAGCGCTTAAATTTGTATAAAATACCCGAATTTATTTACACTTTGACAAGAATTAAAAAAACTGAAGCACAAGGTTATTTGTTAAATGACAGCCTTGTGCTTTTTTTATTGAGAAGGAGGATAAAAAATATGAGAAATACAGGAATTGTTTATAAAAGTGAGGATAGAAAACCTCAGGTGACTTCGGAGTTTGCCGAGTTGCTGCCGAATTTAAGTGATGAGCAGTATACTGCTCTGAAAGCAGATATATTGCAGAACGGTTGTTATTCGCCGGTAATAGTTGACGAAAATATGAGAATTATAGACGGCCATAACCGGCAGCGAATATGTGAGGAGAGTAATATTCCTTATACTATGGCGGTGTTTGAGTTTGATGATGATTTGGAAGCTAAGCAGTGGATGTTGGATACCCAGAAAGGCAGACGAAACCTAGATAAATGGGAGTTGGGTAAGATTGCTCTGAAGCTGAAGCCGGAAATTGAGGCTAGAGCTAAAGCCAATATGTCAGCCGGAGGTCAGATAAGCCAACAGGGGGGTACCAGTTTGTACAACCTTGATTTGACCAAGGTGGATACTCGGCAGGAGTTGGCAAACAGCGTTGGTTTGGGGCGCAGCACAATGAGCAAGGTAATGCAGATAGATGAAAATGCTCCGGAAGTTATAAAGCAGGCGTTGGATAAAAAGGAGCTGTCGGTGAACCGGGGTTATGAGCTGACCAAACGGTTGGAGGATGTGCCAGAGGCTGAGCGTGAGCAGGCTGCGGCGGAAGCCTTGGAATATGAGAAAGCTAAAAAAATGTTGGCCAAAAAGAATGAGGAAATTGATCGACGGTCTAAGATTGCCAATCTGTACTGCAAAGCTTTTGAAAAGGCAATTTTGCTGAAAGCTACTGAGGAGAATGTGCGAATTTGGACTGATTGTTGTCGTATGCGAGATAATGAGATTTTCGATTCTGCAAAGGAAGCAGAGGAAATCGCCGCAACCTTTACTAAAATTGCTAAAATAATCAGAGAAAAAATTTTGCCGACAGATTATCAGGAGCCGGATTTTTGGGCAGGGTTTGAAAATGAAGCTGATATAAATCGTGCAGGGTAAAATTATAAAAATTAAGCGCCTTTGTTCTGTCAACAGGTGGGCGTTTGCGGCTTGGTAACGCTGGAGGGTAGATAGATTTATTCATCGATTCCATACACATGCATGTCAATATCTATTTCCGTTCTGGTAGCATGGCAAAAATCAATCACATCAAGGGGCGGTGCTAAACATGGATTTTGTTCACCTACATATATTGTTGGAACAATTTCTAAAACAAATACAACATTGTTGTTATGATGAATTAAATTTAATAAATTTATCTTATCCAGAAGTGGAGCGATTGTTTTTCTCATTTGGTTTTCAACAAACACATCATACTCCTTACAACGACCAATTTCCCATAGAGCAAAGTCGTATTTAGTTCCGTTTTTTCGGAGGTCACCTGTCTTCCATGTTTTGGTGGGCTGTAGAGATAATAAATGTGTAACTTCATCAGGGTCAAAATCCCCAGTAATCTTAAAGTATGTATAACAACTATTGCGTGTTTGCATCCTGGTTCTCCTTGTGGTTTGGGGGTGTGTGAAAGAAAGTCTGTAAATTCAGATCTTCTATGATATGATTTAGATAAAAAATTTCTGTCAAATTATTTTAGTCTATATATAACAGAACTGTTCTGAAATGTCAAGAGTTACGCTTGTATTGCAGCTTAATGGTTAGTCATTCCGGTATGGGATTATCATACATAACACTCAACTATACGTATACTTGACCCTAGTTGCGAATAGACATCGTCCTTTTTTTGTAGCCTTATCAGAAAATTTTAGAGGTCTTCGGCTTTGAATGTTGCATAGCCCTCATAATAATAGCTATGGTCGATGCCTTTCATGTATATTTCCCGACTGTTTATGTCGTCAGTTAAGGCTGCCTGTAAAATGTGTTTGATTTCAATATCTCTAATTGGGCTGCGCTCCATAGCCAGCAAATAATCTTCTTTATCAACCTTGCTCCAATCAATCACTTTATGAAGTTCAGCTTTCAAAATATGGTCCAGCCATATACGGGTGCTGCGTCCGTTGCCTTCACGAAAGGGGTGGGCGATATTCATTTCCACATATTTTTCGATGATTTCGTCAAAAGAAGCTTGGGGCATTTTGTCAATATTAGCCAGTGCTGCTTCTAAATACATCAATGGGGCAAAGCGAAAATTGCCTTTGGCCAGATTAACAGTGCGGAGTTGTCCGGCAAAGTCGTAGATTTCCGAAAAAAGATGCTTGTGGATTGCCTGCAGTGTAGCAAATGTGCCGGTGGGCATTTTATCCAGCAGACCGTTTTCAAACAGATCAACGGCTTTCTTTTTGCTGATTTTCTCTTCTTCACGAGCAAGCTCGCTGGGATTGGTTAGACCTAATTTATTTTCCAGAGTCATTGGTTGATCCTTATTCATGATTTATTATTTCGTTTTAATATTCCTCATAGGCATATTGGATTTGCTCAATTTCACCCTTAAGAAATACATTGCAGTATTCTAAATCAAATTTTCGGTAATCCCATTCTAT
>CATIYX010000133.1 GCA_949739095.1 uncultured Clostridia bacterium
AAATGCGCCACATCAGGCAGCTTTGAACAATGAATTAGTACCGTTGGAATGCGACGACAATGTACCTCTGGCAGCACAGGTGTTCAAAACAATAGTAGACCCATTCATCGGAAAGCTTTCCCTGTTCCGTGTTTTCTCCGGAAAAATTGCTGCTAACAGCACCGTCTATAACGCATCGCAGGGCGCGGCGGAAAAAATCGGTCCGCTCTTCTCTCTGCAAGGTAAAGAAAAATTAGATGTACCCAGCGTAGGCGCGGGCGACATTGGCGCAGTTGCAAAACTGGGTAACACGAAAACAGGCGATACCCTATGCAGTCAGGCAAAACAATTTCTGTTGCCACCTATTGCGTTCCCGCAGCCGGTCTATTCCATGGCAATCATTCCGCTTACCCGCGGAGATGAAGAAAAAATCAGTTCCGGTCTGCATAAGCTAACGGCAGAAGACCAGACGCTGGCATATCGTAACGATGCAGAGGCGCACCAGCTCATTGTTTCCGGTCTGGGTGACCAACATTTGGAAGTGGTTTTAGCACGGCTGAAGGATCTGGGAACAGAAGTGCGACTGGAAGAGCCAAAGGTTCTGTATCGTGAAACATTTACGAAAAAAATCCAAGCAGAAGGAAAACATAAAAAACAATCGGGCGGACATGGACAGTACGGACATGTTAAAATTGAATTTGAGCCTTGTGACAGTGAAGAACTCGTCTTTGAAGAAAAAATCTTTGGCGGCAGCGTTCCTAAAAACTATCATCCGGCAGTTGAAAAAGGGCTGCAAGAAATGATGGACGGCGGTATTCAGGCTGGGTACCGTGTGGTAGGCGTAAAAGCAACACTTTACGATGGTTCCTATCATGATGTGGATTCCTCTGAAATGGCGTTTAAAATGGCGGCACATTTAGCATTCAAAGAACTTGTCAACGCGGGTCCTGTTCTTTTAGAGCCCATCGGACATTTGGAGGTCAATGTCTCCGACCAATATACCGGCGATGTGATGGGCGACATCAACAAACGCCGCGGACGTGTGATTGGTATGGAACCTGGCAAAATTGTGGCAGAGGTACCCATGTCCGAAATGGCAAAATATGCGATTGATTTGCGTTCTATCACACAGGGACGCGGTGATTTCATCTTTACATTCGAGCGCTATGAACAAGCGCCGCCGATGGTGACACAAAAAATCATTGAAGCCTATCAACAAAGTAAAAACTAATCAAAGTCCCCTCGGAAACATATTCCGAGGGGATTCTTTTTCCTCCTGTCCACAAAATGTCTTGAACCTTCTTTCTGTTTTTTTCATATGATAAAAGTAGCAATCGTTTTTTATCATCCTGAAAGGAGTGATTCATTTGTTCTATATAAAAGCGGACGACAATGTGAAAATAGCGGTTTATGATTTGAACACTTGCAGCCGCAACGTCATTTTCATGATTCACGGATGGCCGCTTTCCGCCACTATGTTTGAATATCAAAAAGAATTTCTAGTACGCCAGGGATACCGCGTTGTCACAATAGATTTACGCGGCTTTGGAAACTCTGACGTTCCCGCAGGCGGATATACCTATAATCAGATGGCAAGCGACATACATAGAGTTGTTCGTGCACTAAAATTGAACAGCTTTATATTGCTCGGCTTTTCTATGGGCGGCGCCATTGCCACTCGGTATATGGAACGCTATCATGGCTATGGTGTGAAAAAACTGTGTCTTTGTGCGGCGGCAGTTCCCAGCTTCACCCAGCGCCCAGGTATTCCCTATGGCAAGACCCGCGAAGAAGCGGACGCACTGATTGACCTTGCCAAAACAGACCGTCCACAGTTATGCGAAAACTTTAGCCATGAACTGTTTTACAGTCCGCACAGTGAAGCAGTCATAGACTGGTTCCGGCTCATTGCGCTTTCTGCCTCCGGCATTGCGACTATCCGGTGCGGCTATTCCCTACGCGATGAAAACTGTTTGCCAGCATTCCATAGAATCCATGTACCAACCGGTATCTTCCACGGTGAAAAAGATACGGTAGTTCCTTTTGCTTTAGCAGAAATGACACACAATGCAATTTCTGGCTCTGTATTATATCCATTTTCCAATAGTGGTCACGGAATTGTGTATGATGAATTAGATAGTTTTAATCAAACACTTTTGAAATTTTTGAACAATTGACTTAAATAATACAGTTTTTTGCAAAAAAATTGGAACTTTTTTAGAACTGCTCCGTCTAATAAGTGTCATCAGTGGAAGGGAGTTCTGTCTCCGTGGCATTCACGCCAGCTGGCAAATTTCTCTTCCATCTGGAAGTTTGCCACCAGTTGTGGTGTCACTTTTATGCTTCCTTTTTCTGATTGAATATACACCACCAAAAACGCCATTCGTGGGGCCCCGCGAATGGCGTTTTTGGTATTTAAAACATCGTAACTTGCTGTGTTTCCGGAATTTCATCCAATACTCCATAATCTTTCATCAATGCAACAATCGTTTTGGATACTTTCGTCCGTTCTGCCAATTCTTCAATGGTAAAAAATTCACCTTTGCTGCGTTCTTCTGCAATAGTTTTCGCTGCATTTTCGCCCAGACCCGGCAGGCTCATGAGCGGCGGCAACAGTCCTTCCTCTTTTGGCAAAAACCGTACTGCATCCGATTCATAAATATCAATCGGCAAAAACGTGATACCGCGCGCATACATTTCATTGCATAGTTCCAGCGTCGTTGCAATATCTTTTTCTTTCACACCCGGCTTTTCCATTTTTAAATATTCCAGCATGTTATGCCGAATCACCACTTGAGGATCAGAAGTATCAAAATACTCTTCTTCCACCATGAGTTTTTGTTCTTTGTCATATTTCATTGCAACGCGTCCCGTCATAATGTTTGCGTCAAATCCATCACCACGGATGGTGAAATAGGTAGAATAAAATGCCTTAGGATGATACACTTTAAAATAGGCGATACGAAATGCCATCATGACATATGCCGCCGCGTGTGCTTTGGGAAACATATACTTAATTTTTTTGCAAGAATCAATATACCATTCCGGTACATCATGCTCCCGCATGAGCGCTTCGTCCTCTGGTTTCAAACCTTTTCCTTTACGCACCTGCTCCATAATCGTAAACGATTCTTTGCTAGGCAGTCCTGCGTAGATAAGATAGGTCATAATATCGTCACGCGTACAAATAACCTCTTTCAGGGTTGCTGTACCCTCCTGTACCAGTGTCTGTGCATTATTCAACCAAACGTCCGTCCCGTGGGATAAACCGGAAATGCGCATAAGTTCGGCAAATGTGGTAGGCTTGGTATCTACCAACATTTTCCGTACGAACGGCGTTCCAAACTCCGGAATACCATAGGAGCCGACCGGACTATTGATATCCTCCGGCGTCACGCCCAGCGCCTCCGTCGATGTGAACAGACTCATAACCTTTTTTTCGCCAATGGGAATGGTCTTTGCGTCAAGCCCTGTAAGATCCTCCAGCATACGAATAACCGTCGGGTCATCATGCCCCAGAATATCCAATTTTAGAAGGCGCCCCGAAATGGAATGGTAATCAAAGTGGGTAGTGATGATGCCGCAGGAAGCATCATCTGCCGGATGCTGAATCGGACAATACCAATGGATATCTTCCTCTCGTGGCACAACCATAACGCCGCCTGGATGCTGTCCAGTTGTCCGTTTCACGCCGGTACAGCCTTTTGTGAGACGATTAATTTCAATTTCTGGTGGGTTCAGTCCGCGTTTTTCAAAATATTTTTTCACATATCCATACGCTGTTTTTTCCGCAACAGTACCAATGGTCCCTGCACGGAATACATGCCCTTCTCCAAACAATTCTTCTGTATATTTATGGGCAACCGGCTGGTAATCGCCGGAAAAGTTCAAGTCAATATCCGGTTCTTTATCTCCTTTAAATCCTAAAAAGGTTTCAAACGGTATATCCTGTCCGTCTTGGTGCATCAGTGCGCCGCATTCCGGACAATTTTTATCCTCCATATCGCTACCGCTTCCGACAGACCCGTCTGTAATAAACTCACTATATTTACAGTGGGGGCAGACATAGTGTGGCTGAAGCGCATTCACTTCTGTGATTCCCATCAAAAAAGCAATGAACGAAGAACCAACTGAACCACGAGACCCTACCAAGTAGCCGTCCGCCAACGATTTCCACACTAGTTTCTGTGCAATAACATACAGCACAGAATAACCGTATGTCGTAATGGAATGCAGTTCTTTATCCATACGCTTTTGCACAATTTCCGGCAGTGGGTCGCCATAGAGTTCATAGGCTTTCTTTTTGGAAATTTCAATGAGTTCTTCCTCCGCGCCATCCAAATGTGGTGGATGGGATTCATCCGGTAACAATTGAATATCGTCTATCATATCTGCAATTTTGTTAGTATTCTCTACCACCACCTGATATGCTGTTTCTTCGCCCAAATAGGAAAATTCCTCCAGCATTTCATCCGTTGTTCTGAAATAGAGCGGTGCTTGGTTATCTGCATCATTAAATCCTTTGCCATCCATCAAAATCCGCCGGAACGCTTCGTCCTGCGGGTCCATAAAATGCACATCGCAAGTCGCCACGACCGGTTTATTGTAACGTTTCCCTAGATCTACAATGCGCCGGTTGATGTCCCGTAGTTCCTCTTCACTGCCAACGCGTCCCTCCCGCAGGAGAAAATCATTGTTGCCCAACGGCTGAATTTCCAAATAATCATATTCACCAACAATGCGTGCAATTTCTTTTTTACCGCGTCCATTCAAAATCGCACGGTATAGTTCTCCCGCTTCACACGCACTGCCTGTCAGCAACCCTTCCCGATATTCCGCCAACAGCTTTTTGGGGACAATCGGGCGGCGGTAGTAGTATTTCATGTGGGACTCCGAAATAATGTGATACATATTCCGTAGACCTGTTTCGTTTTTTGCCAGCAAAATGGCATGATAATATCTTGCTTTTTTGGGGTTATCGTCCAACAATGCTGTATTGATATCCTCCAGTTTTTCAATCCCTTTTGCGCGAAGTTTCTCCAGACAAACCTTAAAAATTTCTGCCGTTGCTTCCGCATCATCCACCGCCCGGTGGTGATGGTTCAGCACAATATGTAAATAGTCCACCATTTTTGCCAGCGAATGTTTTTTGATGTCAGTAAACAGCGCACGGCATAGGTCAAGCGTATCAACATAAGGATAATCAAAATTTCTTCCCTGCCGCGCCGCTGCGACCTTCATAAAGCCCACGTCAAAGTTAGCATTGTGCGCCGCAACAACGCAGCCATCACAAAATGCCATAAACTGCGGCAGCGCTTCTGTAATTTTCGGCGCATCCGCCACCATTTCATCTGTGATACTGGTGAGTTCCGTGATGTTTTCCGGAATGTGTCGCTCGGGATTGACAAAGGTGGAAAACCTATCTATGATTTTTCCGCCTTGGATTTTAACCGCGCCAATTTCGGTTATCGCTTCCGTTGTCTGTCCAAAACCGGTTGTCTCAATATCAAACACCACAAACGTGTCATCCAGAGTATGCTCTGTATCGTTATATACAATAGTCAGGCGGTCGCCCTCCAGATAGCATTCCACACCGTAAATGACCTTAATTCCCTTGCCTCGTGCGGTGGAAAACGCGTCCGGA